>JACQAD010000241.1 GCA_016195125.1 Magnetospirillum sp. | reverse complement strand
GTCGAGGTCAGGGTTCCGGCCAGGGTGTAGTAAATGCTGCCCGGCTGGGTGAGGTGCTCGAACAACTGGCTGGCCCAGCCGCGATCGCCGGTGATGGCAAGGCTGGGCAGCAATTTGGTGCGGGCCACGCCGATATTGGCATTGGCGGCGAGAAGGTTGGCCTCGGCCTTGCGGATATCGGGGCGGCGGAGCAGCACGTCGGCCGGCATGCCCGCCGAGACTTCCGGCATTATCAGGTCGCGCATGGTCTTGCCGTTCAGCGCCAAGGTCTGGGGGGGGCGTCCGAGCAGGGTGGCCAGCTTGTTGAAGGAACGTTCGCGCTGAAGCAGGATCGGCGGAATGGTCGCTTCGGCCTGCGCCAGGACATTGCGCTGCTGCGCCAGTTCCAGGTTCGAGCTTTCGCCCAGGCGGACGCGTTCCTTCACCGCCGCGAACATGGCCTTCATGTTAGCGATGTTGCTGCGGGCGACGGTTTCGCGGTCAAGGCCTTCCAGATACTGGATATAAGTGATGACGACATCCGAGACCAGCGTCAGGCCGACCGCTTCCCGGTCGTGCACGTTGGCCAGAGCGGAGGCCAGGGACGAGGCTTCCGAGGCGCGGATCTTGCCCCAAAGATCGATTTCCCAGCTGACCGTCATGCCGGCATTGGTCAGGCGATGGGTTCGGTTGGTGGGAAACTCGGGATTTGCTCCCTGTCCACCCTGTGGCGAATCCACGCTGCGCTTGGTGCTCGAGGTGATGGTGGGCAGCAAGGCCGATGCGGCCGAGCCGGCCTGAGCTTCGGCCTGGAGAATGCGGTGGGTGGCGGCCTTGAGGTCGTGGTTATTGGCCAGCGCCTCTTCGACCAGGGTGTCCAACTCTTCCGACTTGAGAATCTTCCACCACTGCGACAATGGCTTGGGCAATTCGGGCGAGGGTTCGGGCAGCGGATTGCGATAGCTGACGGGGATGTCCTGCTTGGGGCGCTGATAGTCCGGGGTCATGCTGCAGGCGGAAGCCATGGTGGCGATGCCAGCCACCATCACCCAATGCGCCGCAGTGGCGTAAGCGCCCCGCTTTCTCATCCTGCCCATTGAATCCCCTGGTCCGTCTGGTGGCCATCGTCACGGCCAACGGCTGTAACTACCACGAATGCACAGGCCTCGGAAGGCCTGTCGAAAGTTCATTTCCCCAACCTCTCTTTCCACTTGGGTCGAGGTTCCCCACATGACCGGAGTGAGGGTGGCATTGGGATGGGCATTCCAGGCTTCAACAGCAGCCTCTAATGCTGCAGTGCGGCAATCGGTTCGCAATTAACTACATACCGGTTAAACATAAATACCGCATTGCAAAACAATGCATTCGCAAGAAAACGAACTTGCATAATAGGGAAGGTTGGTTTACCTATCTCACCAGATTGTTGATCCAGGCTCGCGGGAGGAACCATGGCCGTCAAGAAGAAGGATCGGGGGGCGGCAGAGCCCACCTCGGAAGAACTCATCCGCTATTATCGCGAGATGCTTCTCATCCGCCGTTTCGAGGAAAAGGCGGGCCAGCTCTATGGGATGGGGCTGATCAACGGATTTTGCCACCTCTATATCGGCCAGGAAGCCGTGGTCGTGGGCATGCAGGCGGCGGCGGGGGCGGCGGATTCCTGCATCACCTCCTACCGCGATCATGGCCACATGCTGGTCTGCGGCATGGACCCCAAGGGCGTGATGGCCGAGCTGACGGGCCGTGCCGGCGGCTATTCCCGCGGCAAGGGCGGTTCCATGCACATGTTCAGCAAGGAAAAGCGCTTCTACGGCGGGCATGGCATCGTCGGGGCCCAGGTGCCGCTGGGGACCGGTCTCGGTTTTGCCCACAAGTACACCAAGGATAACGGCGTGGCCCACGTCTATTGCGGCGACGGCGCCGTCAATCAGGGTCAGGTCTACGAAAGCTTCAACATGGCGTCGCTGTGGAAGCTGCCGGTGGTGTTCGTCATCGAGAACAATAAGTACGCCATGGGCACGTCGACGGTTCGTCATGCCGCCGGCCAGGAATTGTACATGCGCGGTGCCGCCTACGGGATCCCGGGCGAGGCCGTCAACGGCATGAGCATCATCGCCGTGCGCGAGGCGGCCATGCGGGCTCTGGAGCACGCCCGCTCCGGCAATGGCCCCTATATCCTCGAGATGAACACCTATCGTTATCGCGGCCATTCCATGTCCGATCCGGCCAAATACCGGAGCAAGGAGGAGGTGACCAAGATGCGCGAGCAGCATGATCCCATCGATCAGCTGAAGGAGAAGCTGTTGGCCGATGGTCTGATCGACGAGGCCGGCCTCAAGGAACTCGACCGCGAGGTCAAGGCCATCGTCACCGAGGCCGCCGAGTTCTCCCAGACCAGTCCCGAGCCGGATCCGTCCGAGCTGTGGACTGATGTTCTGATCGAAGCCTGAGGCCGGGGGGAAATAAGATGCCGATTCAAGTTCTGATGCCCGCTCTGTCGCCGACCATGACCGAGGGCAAGCTCGCCAAATGGCTCAAGGCCGAAGGCGAATCCGTCAAGTCCGGCGACGTGCTGGCGGAAATCGAGACCGACAAGGCCACCATGGAAATGGAAGCCGTCGAAGATGGTGTGCTGGGCAAGATCCTGGTGGCCGGCGGCACCGAGGGTGTGGCGGTCAACACTCCCATCGCCCTGATCCTGGAAGAGGGCGAGGATGCCGCGTCCCTGAACGCCGCCGCTCCGGCGCCGGTGGCCGCCGCTCCGGCCTCTCCTTCGCCTGTCGCCGCAATTGCCGCCGCTCCCGCGGCGGCGCCCGTCGCCGACGAGAAGGTCTATGCCTCCACCAAGCGCCAGACGGTGCGCGAGGCGCTGCGTGACGCCATGGCCGAGGAAATGCGGGCCGATGCCTCGGTGTTCCTGCTGGGCGAGGAAGTGGCCCAATACCAGGGCGCCTACCAGGTCAGCCAGGGTCTGCTGGACGAATTCGGCGCCGAGCGCGTCATCGACACGCCCATCACCGAGATGGGCTTCGCCGGTCTGGCCTGTGGTGCCGGGTATGCCGGGTTGAAGCCCATCGTCGAGTTCATGACCATGAACTTCTCCATGCAGGCCATCGACCACGTCATCAATTCCGCCGCCAAGACCCTGTACATGTCCGGCGGACAGCAGCCGTGCTCCATCGTCTTCCGTGGCCCCAACGGTGCCGCCAGCCGCGTTGGCGCCCAGCACAGCCAGGATTACGCCTCGTGGTACGCCCATTGCCCCGGCTTGAAGGTTCTGGCTCCGTGGAGCGCCGCCGATGCCAAGGGTCTCTTGAAGGCTGCCATTCGGGATCCCAACCCGGTGGTGTTCCTGGAAAACGAGCTGCTCTACGGCCAAAGCTTCGATGTTCCCGATGATCCCGATTTCGTCATTCCCATCGGCAAGGCCAAGATCGAACGGCCCGGAACTCATGTGACCATCACCGCCTATTCGCGCATGGTCCAGCTCGCCCTGGATGCCGCCGAGGTGCTGAAGGCCGAGGGGATCGAGGCCGAAATCATCAACCTGCGCACCATCCGTCCCCTGGACACGGCGACCATCGTCGCCTCGGTCAAGAAGACCAACCGCATCATCAGTCTGGAGGAGGGCTGGCCCTTCGCCGGCATCGGCTCGGAAATCGCCGCGGTGATGATGGAACAGGCTTTCGACTGGCTGGACGCGCCGGTCACTCGGGTGTGCGGTGCCGATGTGCCCATGCCCTATGCCGCCAATCTGGAAAAGCTCGCCCTGCCGCAGGTCGAGCAGGTGGCCGAGGCCGCCCGTGTCATCTGTAATCGCCGCTAAGAGGGGGGAACAACCATGCCGATTCAAATCCTGATGCCCGCCCTCTCGCCGACCATGACCGAGGGCAATCTGGCCAAGTGGCTCAAGGCCGAGGGCGACGCCGTCAAGTCCGGCGACATCCTTTGCGAGATCGAGACCGACAAGGCCACCATGGAATTCGAGGCCGTCGACGAAGGTGTCCTCGGCAAGATCCTGGTGGCCGGCGGCACTTCCGGCGTGGCGGTCAACACCCCCATCGCCGTGCTGCTGGAAGAGGGCGAGGATGCGTCGAGCATTTCGGCCGCTCCCGCCGCCAAGCCGGTGGCGCCCGCCGCTCCGGTAGCTGCCGCTCCCGTCGCCGCAATTGCGGCGACCGCCGCGCCGGCCGCTTCCGCTGGTGACCGCGTTTTCGCCAGTCCGCTGGCCAAGCGCATCGCCAAGGACGGCAATGTGGACTTGAAGGCCGTCAAGGGCTCCGGCCCCCATGGTCGTATCATCAAGGTCGATGTGGAGGCCGCCATGGCCGCCGGTCCGGCCAAGGCGGCTCCGGCCGCCGCCGCTGCGCCTGCCGCCGCTCCGGCAGCCAAGGCCGCTCCCGCCGCCGCCAGCCCGTTCGAGCCGGCTTTCGTGGAGATTCCCAACACCTCCATGCGCAAGGTCATCGCCCGGCGTCTGACCGAAGCCAAATCGACCATTCCGCATTTCTATCTGTCCATCGATTGCCAGTTGGATGCCTTGATGTCGGTGCGCGCCGATCTCAACGGCCGCTCCGATGCCTATAAGCTGTCGGTCAACGATTTCGTGGTCCGGGCCGTGGCCCTGGCCCTGAAGAAGGTGCCGGCCGCCAACGCTTCCTGGGGCGAGGACGCCATCAAGCGCTATACCGACATCGATATTTCGGTGGCGGTGGCCACGCCTACCGGCCTCATCACCCCCATCGTTCATCATGCCGACCACAAGGGGCTGGCCGATATCTCCAATGAGATGAAGTCCCTGGCGGCCAAGGCCCGTGACGGCAAGCTCAAGCCCGAGGAATTCCAGGGCGGCGGCTTCACCATCTCCAATCTCGGCATGTTCGGGATCAAGGATTTCGCCGCCATCATCAATCCGCCCCAAGGCTGCATTCTGGCCGTCGGCGCCGGCGAGCAGCGTCCGGTGGTGAAGAATGGCGCCCTGGCGGTGGCCACGGTGATGACCTGCACGCTCTCGGTGGATCACCGGGTGGTCGATGGCGCGGTGGGGGCCGAGTTCCTGGCCGCCTTCAAGAAGCTGATCGAAGACCCGCTCTCCATGTTGCTGTAAGGGGGATCGGGGGATGAGCCACGAGGCCATACACGCCGCCTTCGAAAGCCTGAAGGCCGATTTCCGCGATGACCGGTTTCCGGTGATCGCGGGACGGCTGACCGGCGAATCCCTGGCCTGGGGCAAGCGGCTGTTGGAGCTGTTCCAATCCGCCGGCCGGGATGGGCTGATGGAGTGCGATCCGCTGACCCGCTTCTGGATATTGCGCTATCGCGGCATGCCCAGCCCGGCCGATCTGGCCGGGGCGGATGCGGGGGCGGGGTTCGTGCTGGCCTTCACCGCCTTTCCCTATCTGGACGTGATGATGGAGGCCTGGGCGTTGGGCGAGATCGTGGCCGGCGCGGGAACCGACAGGGTGACGCTGCGCTGCCTGTTCGACGGGACCGACGAGGGCGCATCGGTGGTCGCCGAGCGGGCCGGGGCGTCCTGGCGTTTCGACCTGATGGGGCTGTACGTGGACAAGGCCAAGGCCTTGGACGCGTTCATCCAATCCTCGTTCCAGGGCAAGTTCGACGCCTTCATCCGCCATTACGTGGCCGAGCACGATCTGGATTTCGACTTCGAACAAGCCTGGCGGCCCTTGACGGACGCCTGAGCAACCATAATCGGGAGGGAGAATCATGGCGTTGAGGATCAGGGATTTACCCAGGCCGCCTGGCATGCCGGTGACGCCGTTTCCGGTAGGAAGCGCCGCCGAGCGCTCCGCCCTGGCCGGACTGGTCGCCATGATCGAAAACAATCCCGCCTTTTGTAATCGCGGCGTCCTGCCCGAAGAACAGGAGCGTTGCTACCGCGCCGTGGTCGATGCCAAGCGGCTGATCGGCGAGACCGCCGAATTGCTGCCGCCGGGCACCCCGGCCGAGGATCTGTTGGCCGCCATGCGCTGCGCCTGTCGCAAGTACATCATCGAGGCCGAGGGCTGGGACCGCCGCACCGGCCGCCGCTACCAGATGCCGACCTTTGTTTTCTACCAGTTGCTGGGCGCCTTCCGCGAATTGCTGGGGCTGCATGTCTGGCGGCTGGGCGAGGCCTACGACATGGAGATCGAGGGCCGCCTCAACATGATTTTCCCCGGCGCCCCCGAGTGATGTTGCGCCAAACCCCGATTCTATCCGTGGAGAGCTTCTATGGCCGATAACAGCTTCGACCTCGTCGTCATCGGTGGTGGCCCCGGCGGCTATGTCGCCGCCATCCGTGCCGCCCAATTGGGCATGAAGACCGCCCTGGTCGAGCGCGAGCATCTGGGCGGTATCTGCCTCAACTGGGGCTGTATCCCCACCAAGGCCCTGCTGCGCTCCGCCGAGATCTACCGCAACATGCAGCATGCCGAAGCCTATGGCCTGGCGGCACCCGGCGCCACCTTCGATCTGGCCAAGATCGTCGCCCGCTCACGCGGGGTTTCGGCCCAGTTGCAGGGCGGGGTCAAGCACCTGCTGAAGAAGAACAAGGTCACCGTCATCGACGGCACCGCCAAGCTGATCGGTGGCGGCAAGGTCGCCATCGGCGGCAAGGAAACCATCTCGGCGCCGCATATCATCCTGGCCACCGGGGCGCGAGCCCGCGTCCTGCCCGGCTTCGAGCCCGACGGCAAGTTCATCTGGACCTACAAGGAAGCCCTGGTTCCCGACAGCTTCCCCAAGCGCCTGCTGGTGATCGGCTCGGGCGCCATCGGTATCGAGTTCGCCAGCTTCTTCAATGCACTGGGCGCCCAGGTCACCGTGGCCGAGGCCATGGATCGGGTGCTGCCGGTGGAAGATGCCGAGATCAGCGCCATGGCCCAGAAGAGCTTCGAGAAGCAGGGCATGAAGATCCTGACCGGCGCCAATCTCAAGGGTCTCAAGAAGAACGCCGCCGACGTCACCGTCACCATCGAGGCCGGCGGCAAGACCCATGAGGTCACCGTCGACCGGGTCATCACCGCCATCGGCATCGTCGGCAATGTGGAGAACATCGGCCTGGAAGGCACCAAGATCAAGGTCGAGCGCACTCACGTCGTCACCGATCCCTATTGCCGAACCGATGAGCCCGGCATCTATGCCATCGGCGACATCGCCGGTGCTCCCTGGCTCGCCCACAAGGCCAGCCACGAAGCCGTCATCTGCGTCGAGAAGATCAAGGGCCTTCCCGACGTCCATCCCCTGGATATGCGCAAGATCCCCGGCTGTACCTATTGCCATCCCCAGGTGGCGTCGGTGGGCCTCTCCGAGGCCAAGGCCAAGGACAAGGGCTATACCGTCAAGGTCGGCCGCTTCCCCTTCATGGCCAACGGCAAAGCCATCGCGCTGGGCGAGACCGAGGGCATGATCAAGACCGTGTTTGACGCCAAGACCGGCGAGCTGCTGGGCGCCCATATGATCGGCGCCGAAGTCACCGAGCTGATTCAGGGTTATGTGGTCGCCAAGACCCTGGAGACCACCGAAGCCGATCTGATGCACACCGTCTTCCCCCATCCGACGCTTTCGGAAATGATGCATGAGGCGGTGTTGGACGCCTATGGCAAGGCGGTGCATTTCTAGTCCCCGATCGGTTCCGCAACGGCCGGGTGAGGGGGAACCTTCGTCCGGCCGCTTGTTTTTCTTGACCTTGCCTCAAGCCTGGACGAAATCTACGCCATGAGCGACAAGCAACCTCTGCGTCATCCTGAAAAGGCCCACAAGCCCGACAATATCAGCCCGCGCAAGCCGGACTGGATCAGGGTCAAGGCTCCCACCTCGGAAGAGGCGGCGGAGGTGCGCCGGCTCATGCGCCAAAAGAACCTGCACACGGTGTGTGAGGAAGCGGCCTGTCCCAATATCGGCGAGTGCTGGAAGCATAAGCACGCAACCTTCATGATTCTGGGCGACACCTGCACCCGCGCCTGCGCCTTCTGCAACGTCAAGACCGGCAATCCCAAAGGCTCCATCGACCTGGCCGAGCCCGAGCATCTGGCGGAATCGGTCAAGGCCATGGGCCTCAAGCACGTGGTCATCACCTCCGTCGACCGGGACGATCTGGCCGATGGCGGCGCCTTCCAGTTCGTGGCCTGTATCGAGCGCATCCGCGCCACTTCGCCCGAATGCACCATTGAGGTGCTGACGCCGGATTTCCGTGACAAGGGCGATGGCCCCGAGCTTGTGGCCGCCGCCCGGCCCGACGTCTTCAATCACAATCTCGAGACCGTACCGCGCCTTTACCCCCGCATCCGTCCCGGTGCCCGCTATTTCGAGTCGCTCCGCGTGCTGCAGCGGGCCAAGGCGGTCGATCCCAACATCTTCACCAAGTCCGGCATCATGGTCGGCCTGGGGGAAGAGCGGGCGGAAGTGCTGCAGGTCATGGACGATATGCGCTCGGCCGGGGTGGATTTCATCACCATCGGCCAGTATCTGCAGCCGACCCTCAAGCATGTGGCGGTGTCGCGCTTCGTCACTCCCGACGAGTTCGAGGATTATCGCCTCCAGGCCCGCAACAAGGGCTTCCTGATGGTGGCGGCGACGCCGCTGACCCGTTCGTCCCACCATGCCGACCGCGATTTCGAGGCCTTGCGGGCCGAGCGTCAGCGTCGTCTGGCCGCCGGCTGACCAGGGGATTCATGCCGACCCACGCCGAACAGCGCATCCTGCCCTATAGCCCGGAACAGATGTTTGATCTGGTGGCGGATGTGGCCCGTTATCCCGAATTCCTGCCCTGGTGTGTGGCATCGCGTATCCGTCGGCGCGATGGCGACGTGTTCTTCGCCGATCTGGTCATCGGCTTCAAGATGGTGCGTGAGCGCTTTACCTCCAAGGTGACCCTGTCGGCACCCGGCCGCATCGATGTCACCTATACCGAGGGGCCGTTCCATCATCTGAACAATCACTGGATTTTCAAACCGGCCCCCAACGGGGCCACCGAGCTCGACTTCTTCGTGGATTTCGAGTTCCGCTCCAAGCTGCTGCAGACCCTGATCGGCGCCCTGTTCAACGAGGCGGTCAAGATGATGGTTTCGGCCTTCGAGAAACGCGCCAAGCAACTCTACGGCTGATCTGCTCTGCTCGGGCATATGAACGGAAAAAGCCCCCGGCGGGAGTTCGTCGCCGGGGGCTTTTGCCCAGAGGTAGTGCCCCAAGTCACCCTCGGGCCCGTCTCAGTCCCGTTCGTTCGTTCAGAGGAGGGGACGGACTTTATGGTCGATGACGGGCACCACCTTAGATGTCGGGCGGCAGGTCGTCTGTGAAGACTCTCACATAGCGGGACGTCTCAGGATTCATTCCAACGAGGTCAAGCCTTCGAGGGCCGAGGTCTTGTTCAGGGTGATCTGGCCGCGCCCCAGGGCGACGATACCGGCCTGCTCCCATTTGGACAGAACCTTATTGACGCTTTCGCGGCTGATGCCCAGATGGTCGGCGATTTCCTGCTGGGACAGCTTGATGGTCGAGCCGGCGGCGCCCTTGGCCTTGGTGCCCATGGTCTGTTCCAGCATCAGGAGATGCTTGGCCAGACGCGACGGCAGGGACAGGAATACCATGTCCTCCAGCTGATTGTCGGCACGCCGGATACGATCGCACAGCACTTCGATCAGGTGGAGTGCCTGGGCAGGGTGGCGGCGCAGGAAGGCATGCACGTCCTTGCGCTCCAGGGCCAGCAATTCGGTGGCTTCCATGGCGGTGGCATCGGCCGAGCGGGCGCCGCCGTCCAAGACGGCGATCTCTCCGAACAACTGGCCGGGCTTGATCAGGCCATAGGTGACTTCGCGGCCGTCCACGGAGAGCACACCGATGCGAATCAGTCCCTTGGCCACCAGATAGAGGCGATCGCCGGGATCACCCTTGGAAAACAGGGTTTCGCGGGGATCGACCGTCACCATCTTGGCCTTGGCGGCCAATTCATCGAGTAATTCTATCTGAACGGATGCGAATAACGGCGTGCCCGCCAGCATCTCGCGGCGCCGCAAAGCAGTTTCGGACATGGCCAAGCCTTCTCTTTCCCCATCTCAGCCGTTGATGCCGCGCCGCTTCAACCACGGCGTCAGCACGCCGATCATACCGCTACGGAACAACAACACGCAAACTACGAAGATGATGCCCTGAATGATGATCACCAGAGAACCTATGCCGGCGAAGTAATCTTGGATGGCCACCACCAGGAATCCGCCTACCGTCGGGCCCAGGACGGTCCCGACGCCGCCCAGCAGGGTCATCAGCACCACCTCGCCCGAAATGTGCCAGTTGACGTCGGCCAGGGAAGCCAGTTGGAACACCAGGCTTTTCAACGATCCCGCCAAACCGGCGAAGGCGGCGGAGATCACGAAGGCGATCAGCTTGTAGCGGGTGACTTCATAGCCCAGGGATATGGCGCGGGGCTCGTTGTCGCGGATGGCCTTGAGAATTTGCCCGAACGGCGAGTTCACCACCCGATAGAGGAACAATAGCGAGGCCACGAAGACCGCGAAGACGAAATAATACATGGTCAGGGTGTCGCCGAGGTCGATCAGCCCGAACAGGCGTCCGCGCGGCACGCCTTGAATACCGTCCTCGCCATGGGTGAATGGCGCCTGGACGGCGACGAAGTACATCAGCTGGGCCAGGGCCAGGGTGATCATGGCGAAGTAGATGCCCTGACGGCGGATGGCCAGCCAGCCCACCACCAGCCCCAGCAGGGTGGCCAGGGCCACACCGGCCAGGATCGCCAGCTCGGGGGTGAGCCCCCATTCCTTGGCGGCGTGGGCGGTAATGTAGGCCGACCACCCGAAGAACATGGCATGGCCAAAAGACAGCAGACCCACATAGCCCAGCAACAGATTGAAGGCGGCGGCGAACAGGCCGAAGCACAACCCCTTCATCAGGAAGACGGGATAGATCGCGAAGGGCAGAACCAGACCCAGGCCGAGCAGGGCGAGGACGAAGGGTTTCTGGCGCGATGAGATGATCACGGCATTCATGGACTCAGGCTCCCTTTCCGAAGAGCCCGGCGGGCTTGATCAGCAAGACGATGACCATGACCATGAAGATCACGGTACTGGCCGCTTCGGGATAGAAGACCTTGGTCAGGCCTTCCACCAGGCCCAGCAGATAGCCGGTGACGATGGAGCCCATGATGGAGCCCATGCCGCCGATGACAACGACGGCGAAGACGACGATGATCAGATCCGAGCCCATCTTGGGGCTGACCTGATAGACCGGTGCCGCCAGCACGCCGGCGATGGCGGCCAGCGCGACGCCGAAGCCGTAGGTCAGGGTGATCATCACCGGCACGTTGATGCCGAAGGCCTGAACCAGGGTGGGGTTCTCGGTGGCGGCGCGCAAATAGGCGCCCAGCTTGGTCTTTTCGATGGCGAACCAGGTTCCCAGGCACAGGATCAGCGAGGCCACCACCACCCAGCCGCGATAGATGGGCAGGAACATGAAGCCCAGATTCCAGCCGCCGGCCAGTTCCTTCGGGACGGAATAGGGCTGGCCCGAGACGCCGTAGGCTTCGCGGAACAGACCTTCGATGACCAGGGCAAGGCCGAAGGTCAGCAGCAATCCGTAAAGATGATCCAGCTTGTAAAGCCGGCACAGCATGGTGCGCTCGATGAGCATGCCCAGGGCGGCAACCACCAGCGGCGCGACGATCAGCGCCGGCCAGTATCCCAGCCCCAGGAAATTCAGCGCCAGCCAGGCCACGAAGGCGCCCATCATGTAAAGGGCGCCATGGCTGAAATTGATGATGTTGAGAAGCCCGAAGATCAAGGCCAGGCCCAGACTGAGCATGGCGTAGAAGGCGCCGTTGATGAGGCCCAGCAGCAATTGCCCGAACAGGGCCTGGGTCGGCATGCCGAAAATGGTCATCATGGCGGTAGGGCTCCCCCTGAGCAGGAAGGGGCACCGGATCGCTCCGGCGCCCCGGCCTCAATCTACTTCTTCACCAATGGGCAGGTGCTTTCCGACAGCGGCTGGTAGGCCTCGTCCCCCGGAATGGTACGCACGATCTTGTAATAATCCCACGGCCCCTTGGATTCCGACGGCTTCTTGACCTGGGCCAGATACATGTCGTGGACCATGCGGCCGTCGGCGCGGATCTTGCCGTTCTTGGCGAAGAAATCCGAAATGGGCAGCTTGCGCATCTCGTCGGCCACCTTGACGCCATCATCGGTCTTGGCGGCGGCGGCGGCCTTCAGGTAATGCAGCACCTGGGAATAGGTGCCGGCATGGACCATGGACGGCATCTTGCCGCCCCCCATCTTCTCGGACCAGCGCTTGGACCAGGCGCGGGTCTGGTCATCCATATCCCAGTAGAAACCGGTGGTCAGCATCATGCCCTGGGCGTTTTCCAAGCCCAGCGAGTGCACGTCGGTGATGAACACCAGCAGACCGGCCAATTGCTGACCACCCTGAGTAATGCCGAATTCCTTGGCCTGCTTGATGGCGTTGATGGTGTCGGCGCCGGCATTGGCCAGACCGATGATCTGAGCGCCCGAAGCCTGGGCCTGCAGCAGGAAGGACGAGAAATCGGCATTGGGGAAGGGGTGCTTGACCGAGCCCTTGACCGTGCCGCCATTGGCCTTGACCACGCGCTCGGTCTGGGCCTGGAGGTTGTGGCCGAAGGCGTAGTCGGCGGTCAGGAAGAACCAGGTCTTGCCGCCGTTCTTGACCACGGCATCGCCGGTGCCGACGGCCATGGCGTAAGTGTCGTAGGTCCAGTGAAAGCCGGTGGCCGAGCATTTATCGTTGGTCAGGGGCGTCGAGGCGGCGCCGGAGACCAGATCGATCTTGCCCTTTTCCTTGGAAACCTCGCGCACTGCGATGGCGGCGGCGGTGGTCACCAGTTCGGCGATGGCGTCCACACCTTCGGTGTCATACCATTTACGGGCGATGCCCGAGGCGATGTCGGCCTTGTTCTGATGGTCGGCGGAGATCAGCTCGATGGGCTGGCCATTGAGCTTGCCGCCGAAATCGTCGATGGCCATCTGGGCGGCGACGATGGTGCCTTTGCCGGCCAGATCGGAATAGGTGCCGGACAGATCGGTCAGGATGCCGATCTTGACCTTGTTGTCGCTGTATTGCGCCTGTGCCATGCCGGCGGACAGGGCCAGCGCCGCGGCGCCGAGCAGCAGTCTCTTCATCACCATGAGTTGGATCCTCCCGAGTTTATTGTTTTACACACCGAGATAGGTCTTGAGTTTGTCCATATTGGTGGTCAGGGCCTGATTGGGAATCATGTCGATCACCTTGCCGTGCTCGACCACGTAATGGCGGTCGGCGACGGTGGCCGCGAAATGGAAGTTCTGTTCCACCAGCAAAATGGTAAAGCCCCGCTGCCGCAGGGTGCGGATGATGTCGCCGATATGCTGGACGATGACCGGCGCCAGGCCCTCGGTGGGTTCGTCCAGCAGCAGCATGTCGGCGCCGGTCCTCAGGATGCGGGCAATGGCCAGCATCTGCTGCTCGCCGCCCGACAGCTTGGTTCCCTGGCTGGAACCGCGCTCCAGCAGGCGCGGAAACAGCTCATAGACCTCTTCCAGGGGCAGCCCGCCCGGCTTGATGATCGGCGGCAGAACCATGTTCTCCTTGACGGTCAGCGAGGAGAAGATGCCGCGTTCCTCCGGGCAATAGGCCAGGCCCAGGCGGGCGATCCGGTTGGACGACAGGCCGATGGTTTCGGTGCCGTGATAGCGCACCGAGCCGGCACGTTTGCCGACGATGCCCATGATCGATCGCATGGTGGTGGTCTTGCCGACCCCGTTGCGACCAAGCAGGGTCACCACTTCGCCCCTGGGTACCTCGAAAGTCATGCCGTGCAGGACATGGGATTCCCCGTAATGGGCGTGCAGATCCTTGACCGAAAGCAGGATATCGGGCTCAGCCATGACCGGCGGCTCCCCCAGCGGCGTCGCCGTGGCCAGAGCCCATATAGGCCTCGACCACCTCGGGATTGTTGGAAATCTCGGCGTAGCTGCCCTCGGCCAGGACATGGCCCAGCTTCAGCACGGTGATGGTATCGGAGAGATCGGCGACCACCGAGAGGTTATGCTCCACCATCAAGATGGTGCGATTGGCCGAGACCCGGCGGATCAGCTCGGCGGTGCGCTTGACGTCCTCGGTGCCCATGCCGGCCATGGGCTCGTCCAGCAACAGCATCTCGGGATCGAGCGCCAGGGTGGTGGCGATCTCCAGCGCCCGCTTGCGGCCATAGGAGAGCTCGCCAGCCGGAACGTCGCGGTATTCGGCAACGCCCACCGCTTCGATCAGTTCCTCGGCCCGGCTGTTCAGTTCGTTCAGGCAATCGCCCGAGCGCCAGAATTGCAGGGACAGGCCTTGCTTGCGCTGTAACGCGACACGCACGTTCTCAAGGACGGTCAGATGGCCGAACACCGCCGAGATCTGGAAGGATCGCACCATGCCCTGGCGCGCGATGGCGGCCGGTTGGGTATGAGTGATGTCGCGACCGTTGAACAGGATCTGGCCGCGCGACGGCGTCAGAAACTTGGTGACCAGATTGAAACAGGTGGTCTTGCCGGCGCCGTTGGGGCCGATCAGGGCATGAATCGAGTGGCGGCGAACCCGCAAATTGACATCTGAAACGGCGACGAACCCCTTGAATTCCTTAGTTAAGGAACGGGTTTCGACGATGAAATCGTCTCCCATACGGACACCTCCCGCGGTGGTCCCTGTCGGCGATTCGGCGCGGCGTTTGCCGCCGTCAACCGAAGCACCCGAATATTGTTCCTGAAATAAGGCCATCAAATTTCAAACCTGTCAAAGCATGGAATTGGTGATGCGATGCCTTTCAATTGATCCCCAAGGGGAAGGCAAGGTTACGAATTGTGACGCCACGAAGACAGTCCTCGGCCTTTGCCGCCTTACCTTATGATGATGGAAACGATACCCCCCATTACAAGGGGGAGGGCGAGTTCCAGTGGCGTTTAGCGCATACTTATGAGCGATTCCCGAGCAAGGCATGTCAAAGCCGGTGACTGGCGGAGGGCTCCGGCGGGTGGGGCTATTTCCTACTCTTGGCGAAGCTGACGGAATGCCGTATGAAGTCCAACATGGCTGATCGCCGCCGGTGGTCGGGCAGGGGTGCAATTGTGCCCCGGAATCGAGGGACGACGTCTTGGATAAGGCCGTGTCACTTCCGAGAACGGGAGGTCGCGGCGGCATAAAGGAATACGAAGTGAAGATGAGCGGACTGCCCGAAGCACAGGGACTCTATGACCCCCGCCATGAACACGATGCTTGCGGCGTCGGCTTCATCGTCGATATCAAGAATCGCAAATCCCACGACATCGTCCGTGATGGTCTGGAGATTCTGGTCAACCTCACGCATCGTGGCGCCGTGGGGGCCGATCCCAAGGCGGGTGACGGTGCCGGCATTCTGATCCAGCTGCCCGACGCTTTCCTGCGTGAGGAAGCGGCCAAGAACGGCATCTCCCTGCCGCAAGAAGGCGCGTATGGCGCCGGCTGCGTGTTCCTGCCCCAGGATGACAAGATCCGCAAGGCGTGCGAGGAGCATTTCGAAACCCTGATCAAGGCCGAAGGCCAGGTTCTGCTGGGCTGGCGCGATGTTCCCACCGATACCTCCAGCCTGGGCTATTCGGTGCTGCCGACCGTGCCGGTGGTGCGCATGGTGTTCATCGGCATGGGCGCCGGCATCGCCGACCAGAACGCCTTCGAGCGCAAGCTGTTCGTCATTCGCAAGCTGGTGTTCAACCGCGCTCCCGAAGGGTCCGAGCGCGATTTCTACATCCCCTCGCTGTCGACCCGCACCCTGATCTACAAGGGCATGCTGCTGGCCGATCAGGTGGGCGTGTTCTACAAGGAATTGACCGACGAGCGCATGACCAGCGCCATGGCCATGGTCCATCAGCGCTTCTCCACCAACACCTTCCCCTCCTGGCGTCTGGCCCATCCGTTCCGCATGATTTCCCATAACGGCGAAATCAACACCCTGCGCGGCAACCTCAACTGGATGAACGCACGGCGCCAGACCATGGTTTCCAAGGTGCTGGGCGAGGATCTGGCCAAGCTGTGGCCGCTGATCCCCGAGGGCCAGTCGGATTCGGCCTGCTTCGACAATGCGCTGGAATTGCTGGTGATGGGCGGCTACCCGCTGGCCCATGCCATGATGATGCTGATCCCCGAGGCGTGGTCGGGCAACCCGCTGATGGACGCCAAGCGCAAGGCCTTCTACGAGTATCACGCCGCTCTGATGGAGCCGTGGGACGGCCCGGCGGCGGTGTGTTTCACCGATGGTCGCCAGATCGGCGCCACCTTGGACCGCAACGGCCTGCGTCCCGCCCGCTATCTCGTCACCACGGACGACAAGTTCCTGATGGCCTCGGAGATGGGGGTGCTGCCCATCGCCGAAAGCCGCATCAAGAAGAAGTGGCGCCTGCAGCCGGGCAAGATGCTGCTGATCGACCTGGAGCAGGGCCGCATCATCGATGATGCCGAGATCAAGGCGCAGTTGGCCGATGACAAGCCCTATGCCGAGTGGCTGGCCCAGTCGCAGATCGTTCTGGAAGACCTGGATATTCCCGTCGAGACGGTCAAGCCCGATCCCGCCACCCTGCTCGACCGCCAGCAGGCCTTCGGCTACACCCAGGAAGACACCAAGTTCCTGATGCAGCCCATGGCCGTCACCGGTCAGGAGCCGGTGGGGTCCATGGGGACCGATACCCCCATCGCGGTGCTGTCGGGCAAGCCCAAGCTGCTGTTCAATTACTTCAAGCAATGCTTCGCCCAGGTGACCAATCCGCCCATCGATTCCATCCGTGAGGAATCGGTGATGAGCCTGGTCTCGCTGATCGGCCCGCGCCCCAACCTGCTGGGTGTGGGCGAAGACGGCGGCCACGCCAAGCGCCTGGAAGTGCGTCAGCCCATCCTCACCAACGAGGATCTGGAGAAGATCCGCCGGATCGAGAAGCTGCCGGGCTCGGGGTTCAAGGCGGTGACCATCGATATCACCTGGCCGGCCGAGGAAGGCGCCGGCGGCCTCGAGGCCGCGGTGGCCGGCATTTGCCGTCAGGCCAAGGCCAAGGTGACCGAGGGCTTCAACATCATCGTGCTGTCCGACCGCAATGTCGGCCCCGCCCATGTGCCGATTCCGTCACTCCTGGCGGTCTCGGCGGTGCATCACTTCCTGATCCGCGAGGGTCTGCGCACCAAGGCCGGTCTGGTGGTGGAAACGGGCGAGGCCCGCGAGATCCATCACATGTGCGTGCTGGCCGGTTATGGCGCCGAGGCCATCAATCCCTATCTGGCCTTCGAGACTCTCGAGGAGATGCGCCCCAACCTGCCCGAGCAGCTCTCGGCCTATGAAGTGCAAAAGCGCTACATCAAGGCCATGGACAAGGCCATCCTCAAGGTCATGGCCAAGATGGGCATCTCCACCTATCAATCCTATTGCGGCGCCCAGATTTTCGACGCCATCGGCCTGTCCACCAGCTTCCTCAACACCTATTTCGCCGGTACGTCCAGCCGGGTCGAAGGCATTTCCCTGGCCGGCGTGGCCGAGGAATCCATCCGCCGTCACCAGATCGCCTATTCCGATGCACCGGTCTACCGCAACGCCCTGGACGTGGGCGGCGAATACGCCGTGCGTCTGCGTGGTGAAGAGCACGCCTGGACCAGCGAGACCATCGCCTCCATGCAGCACGCGGTGCGCTCGGGCTCCATGGACAAGTTCCGCGAGTTCTCCAAGGCCATCGACGATCAGAGCCGCCGCCTGCTGACGCTGCGTGGCCTGTTCGAGATCAAGACGTCGGGCAACGGCATTTCCATCGACGAGGTGGAACCGGCCAAGGACATCGTCAAGCGCTTCGCCACCGGCGCCATGTCGTTCGGCTCCATCTCGTTCGAGGCCCATTCGACCCTGGCCATCGCCATGAACCGTATCGGCGGCAAGTCCAATACGGGCGAGGGCGGCGAGGAGCCGGAGCGCTTCGTGCCCCTGGCCAACGGCGATTCCATGCGCTCGGCCATCAAGCAGGTGGCCTCGGGCCGCTTCGGCGTCACCGCCGAATATCTGATCAATGCCGACGACATCCAGATCAAGATGGCCCAGGGCGCCAAGCCCGGCGAGGGCGGTCAGCTGCCCGGCCACAAGGTGGACAAGGTCATCGCCCGGGTGCGTCACTCCACCCCCGGCGTCGGCCTGATCAGCCCGCCGCCGCACCATGACATCTACTCGATCGAAGATTTGGCGCAGCTGATCTTTGATCTTAAGAATGTCAATCCAAGTGCCCGTATTTCCGTGAAACTTGTCTCGGAAATCGGTGTGGGAACCGTGGCTGCCGGCGTCTCCAAGGCCAAGGCGGATCACGTCACCATTTCCGGCTTTGACGGTGGTACCGGCGCCTCGCCGCTGACCTCCATCAAGCATGCGGGCTCGCCCTGGGAGATCGGTCTGGCGGAAACCCACCAGACCCTGGTGATGAACCAGTTGCGCGGACGTATTGCCGTGCAGTGCGACGGCGGCCTGCGCACCGGGCGTGACGTCATTATCGCCGCGCTGCTGGGCGCCGATGAATTCGGCTTCGCCACGGCGCCGCTGATCGCGGCGGGCTGCATCATGATGCGCAAGTGCCATCTCAACACCTGCCCGGTGGGCGTGGCCACCCAGGATCCCGAACTCAGGAAGCGTTTTGTCGGCCAGCCCGAGCACGTCATCAACTACTTCTTCTTCGTCGCCGAGGAAGTGCGGGAATGGATGGCCAAGTTGGGCGTGCGGAGCCTGGACGAACTGACCGGCCGGACCGATCTGCTCAACGTCAATGCCGCCATCGACCATTGGAAGGCCAAGGGCCTGGACTTCTCCAAGCTGTTCCATCAGGTGCCGGCGGCCCCCGGCGTTGCCTTGCGTCATTGCGAGACCCAGGAGCACGACGTGGACGACGTGCTGGACCGGGAATTGATCGCCGAGGCCAAACCGGCCCTGGAGGATCGTGTATCGGTGCGCCTGACCAAGCCGGTGCGCAACGTCAACCGCACCGTCGGCGCCATGCTGTCGGGCGAGGTGGCCAAGCGCTTCGGCCATGCCGGCCTGCCCGGCGACACCGTCCACGTCAAGCTTAACGGCACCGCCGGACAGAGCTTCGGCGCCTTCCTGGCCCGGGGCGTGACGCTGGAGCTGGAGGGCGAGGCCAACGATTACGTGGGCAAGGGTATCTCAGGTGGCCGGATCGTCATCTACCCGCCCAAGGAATCCAAGATCGTCGCCGAAGACAACATCATTATCGGCAACACCGTGCTCTACGGCGCCGTCGAGGGTGAATGCTACTTCCGCGGCGTCGGCGGCGAGCGCTTCGCCGTCCGTAATTCCGGCGCTATCGCGGTGGTCGAGGGCGTGGGCGACCACGGCTGTGAATACATGACCGGCGGTGTGGTCCTGGTCATCGGCGCCACCGGCCGCAACTTCGCCGCCGGCATGTCGGGCGGCGTCGCCTATGTTCTGGACGAGGCCGGCGACTTCAAGAAGCGCTGCAACCTCTCCATGGTAGAACTGGAGCCGGTGGCCGCCGAGGAAGACGCCAATTCCAAGCACGAGAACCAGACGGGCGATCTCGAGGGCCATGGCCTGGTCGACGTCATGGGTGACATGACCCGTGACGATGCGTCGCGTATCCAGGCGCTGCTGCGTAATCATCAGCATTATACCGGCTCCAAGCGGGCCCACGATATCTTGCTGAACTGGGAGTATTACATGCCCAAATTCGTCAAGGTGATGCCGGTCGATTACCGGCGTGCCCTGCTCGAAATGCAAAAGGCACAGGAACCCAGGGTCGTTGTTGGGGGAGGGCGCTGACATGGGCAAGCCGACCGGTTTCAAGGAATTCACTCGCCAGACTCCCGGCTACGAGACGCCCGAAGAGCGCGTGAAGCACTATCGTGAGTTCACCCAAAAGCTGGCCGACGAGGATCTGGCCAAGCAGGGGGCACGCTGCATGGATTGCGGTATTCCCTTCTGCCACCAGGGCTGTCCGGTCAACAACATCATCCCCGACTGGAACGATCTGGTGTACCGCAACCGTTGGCAGGAGGCGGCCGAGGTGCTGCACTCCACCAACAACTTCCCGGAATTCACCGGCCGCATCTGCCCCGCCCCATGCGAGGCGGCCTGCACCCTCAACATCACCGACAGCCCGGTCTCCATCAAGACCATCGAGCATGCGGTTGTCGAGCGCGCCTTCGCCGAAGGTTGGCTGATCCCGGACATCGCCAAGCGCGAGACCGGCAAGATGGTGGCGGTGGTGGGCGGCGGCCCGGCGGGTATGGCGGCGGCGCAGCAATTGGCCCGTGCCGGCCATGCGGTGACCCTGTTCGAGAAGAACGCCAAGGTCGGCGGTCTGCTTCGTTATGGCATCCCTGACTTCAAGCTGGAAAAGGCCATCATCGATCGCCGCGTCAAGCAGATGGAGGCCGAAGGGGTCACCATCCGCGCCAACACCAATGTGGGCGTGACACTGCCGGTCAAGGATCTGCTGGATGGCTTTGATGCCGTGGTGTTGACGGGTGGCTCGGAAAAGCCCCGTGATCTGCCGGTTCCAGGTCGTGAGCTGAAGGGCGTACACTTCGCCATGGACTTCCTCACCCAGCAGAACCGCCGCGTCTCCGGCGAGGCGGTCGGGGTGGCCGATATTCTCGCCAAAGGCAAGAAGGTGGTCGTCATCGGTGGCGGCGACACCGGGGCCGATTGCGTCGGCACCTCCAATCGTCACGGTGCCGCCTCGGTCACTCAGATCGAGATCATGCCCAAGCCTCCCGTCAAGGAGGACAAGACCCTGTCCTGGCCGTTGTGGCCCAACAAACTGCGCACCTCGTCGTCCCATGACGAAGGCTGCGAGCGTCGCTGGTCGGTATCGACCGTGCGCTTTACCGGCACGGATGGTCGGGTGACCGGTCTGGACTGTACCGAGGTCGATGCCAAATTCCAGCCGATCCCCGGCACCGAATTCAAGCTGGAGGCGGATCTGGTGTTGCTGGCCATGGGCTTTGTCCATCCCGTTCATGAAGGTCTGGTGGACGGTCTGGGGCTGGACAAGGATCCGCGCGGCAACGTCAAGGCGGATACCAGCTCGTACCAGACCTCCAACCCGAAGGTTTTCGCCGCCGGTGACATCCGCCGCGGCCAGAGTCTGGTGGTATGGGCAATCCGCGAAGGCCGTCAGGCGGCGCGTGCCGTGGATGCGTTCCTGATGGGAAGCTCTGATCTTCCCGCATGCTGACGTCGCTTTAGCCGGGGGGTGAGGTGTCGATCCGCCTCACCCTTTTATCGCGTTGGAAACAGATCAGATCCTTTTGATATCAGTCGTTGTCAGTTGCAATTGTAATACATAGTAACAATATCAGACCTTCGGCAGACAAATTCCATCACAGGCCACGTGATTTGATTGGTGGGTGGTTGATACCACGCACCGATCAATTATTGGTTGCTGTCTTTAGTATAGTTTATGTGTAACGGTTCTTAGGTCTGTTGACTAATACAGGTCATCATCATAAAAGAGGCTTGATGGGGGCTATTCTGCAATGATTGCCTGGGGAAAAGTTGTAAATGTCGATCAGTCACTGGCGCCTTAAGGCGAAGATACTCGTTATCGTTGCCTGCTCCTTGCTTGGTATGGCTGCGATGATCGTGGTCAATCTCAGTAACCTCAGGCATGACCTGTTGTCTGCTCGGCAAGTCAAGACTCAGCATGTGGTCGAGACTGCCCACTCGGCCATCCTCCATTTCGTCAAACAGGCCCAATCGGGCCAGATGACCACCGAG
>JACQAD010000240.1 GCA_016195125.1 Magnetospirillum sp. | reverse complement strand
GCGGCGGCGTTCCTGGGATTGGCGAAGAGCTTGTCGCCCGACGCTTCCTGGCGGGCATTCAGGGCCAGGAAATCGGCCTTGGTCATGTAGACCTCGCCCCTGATCTCGATCACCTCGGGGGCGTCGGGGCCGAGGTGGCGGGGCAGCTGGGTCGCGGGAAAGGTGTCGAGGTTGCGGGTGACGTCCTCGCCCTCGGCGCCGTCGCCCCGCGTCGCCGCCGAAACGAAGGCGCCCTTCTCATAGCGCAGGTTGATGGACAATCCGTCGATCTTGGGCTCGGCCACATAGGCCAGCGGCGAATCGTCGCCCAGACCCAAGAAGCGTCGCACCTTGGCGTCGAACTCGGCCACGTCCGCAGCCGAAAAGGCGTTGTCCAGGGACAGCATGGGAATGGCATGGACCAGCTTGCCGAAGCCTTCGGCCGGAGCGGCGCCGACACTGGTGTTAAGGGGATTGCGCGCGGCCAGTTCGGGAAACCGCCCCTCGATCCCGGCCACCCGGCGCCGGGCGGCGTCGAAGACATCGTCGGGCACCAGCGGCGAATCGTCGCGATGATAGGCGGCGTCCCACCGGACCAGCTTTTCCACCAGACCGGCATGCTCGATGCGGGCCTCGAACGGAGTCAGGTCGGCAACGGGGATCATCAATCGGCCATCAGCGCATCGGCCGCCGCGCGGGCGTGGTCGGTGATGGTTTCGCCCGACAGCATGCGGGCGACTTCTTCGCGCCGTGCCTCGGGCGGCAGGGGCTCGACGCCGGTGGTGACCTTGCCGGCGGCTTCGGCCTTGGCGACTCGGAAATGGTGGGTGCCGCGGGCCGCCACCTGGGGCGAGTGGGTGACGACCAGGATCTGCAGGCCCTCGGCCAGCCGGGCGAGGCGGTCGCCGACGGCGGCGGCCACCGCGCCGCCGATGCCGGAATCCACCTCGTCGAAGACGATGGAGGGCGTCGACGAGATGCGGGCCAGCACCACCTTCAGGGCCAGCATGAAGCGCGACAGCTCGCCGCCCGAGGCGATCTTGCCCAGGGGGCCGGGCGGGCTGCCGGGATTGGTGGCGACCTCGAAGCCGATGGCGTCCAGGCCGCTGGGGCCCCACTGGCTTTCCTCCAGCTGGCTGACCCGGGTCTGGAAGCGGGCCTTGTCCAATTTCAGGGGCGGCAATTCGGCGGCGACGGCGCGGTCCAGTTCGGCGGCGGCCTTGAGGCGCAGCTTGGACAGGGTGCGGGCCTGTTCCACATAGGCGGTGCGGGCGGCCTGTTCGGCGCGGGCGAGGCGGGCGAGATCGCCGCCGCCGCCTTCCAGCTGAGCCAATTGCCGGCCGATCCGGTCTTGCAGCAGGGGCAGTTCGTCCACGGTAAGGCCGTGCTTGCGGGCGCTGGCGCGCAGAGCGAACAGCCGCTCCTCGACCTTTTCCAGATGGCGGGGGTCGAGGTCGATCTCGGCCGAGGCGCGTTCCAGCAGATTGGTGGCCTCGGCGGCTTCCTGGGCGGCGCGGTCGAGGGCGGCGATGGCCGGGTCCAGCTTGCCCTCGGCCTTTTCCGCCACCCGTTCCAGGGCGCGGGCGGCGGCGCGCAGGCTGGCCTCCACCTCGCCCTTCTGGCTCAGGGAGGATTGGGCGGCGTTCATGGCCTCGAGGAGCTTTTCGCCATGCATCATCACGGCGCGCGACGCCGCCAGTTCGGCTTCCTCGCCCGGCTTGGGGGCCAGGGTGGCGAGGTCTTCGTGCAGCTGGCGCAGATGGTCCTCGTCGGCCTTGGCCTTGGCCAGGGCGGCTTCGGCCTCGGTGCGGGCCTTGACTGCCTCGCGCCAGGAGGTCCAGGCGGACGCCAGGGCGGCGCGGGATTCGGCCTGGGCGGCAAAGGCGTCTAGAACCCCCAGATGGGTCGTGGGGTCGAGCAGGCCGTGGCTTTCGAACTGGCCGTGGATTTCCACCAATTCGTCCCCGACCCGGCGCAGCAGGCCGACGCTGACCGGCTGATCGTTGATATAGGCGCGTGAACGGCCGTCGGCGGTCAGAACACGGCGCAGCACCAGCGGTGCGTCGCCCCCATCCAAATCCTGCTCGGCCAGCAGGGCGCGGGCGGGGTGGGCGGCAGGCGGATCGAATTCGGCGCTGACGCTGGCCTGGGGGGCACCATGGCGAACCAGGCCGGATTCGGCCCGCGCGCCCAGGGCCAGGCCCAGGGAATCCAGCAGAATGGATTTGCCGGCGCCGGTCTCGCCGGTGAACACCGACAGGCCGGAGGCGAAGGATAGATCAAGCCGCTCGATCAGGACGACGTCGCGGATCGACAGCGAGATCAGCATGTGCGCTCTACCAGAACTTGGCCCAGTTGAACCAGCCGCCGCTGGTCTTGGCGGGGTCTTCGGTCTTGGGAGCCGGCGGCGGGGCCTTCTCGGCGGGCTTGTCCTTATCGCTGGACCAGAAGGTCAGCGAATCCGTCCAGCTTTTGGTGGAGCGGCCCGACGGATTGATGTTGCCGTGCTCGACCATGGCATAGGTGTCGGTATACCACTCGCTGCCGGGGAAGTTGTGGCCCAGCACGGCGGCGGTGCGGGCGGCCTCCTGGTCAAGGCCCAGGGCGGTGTAGATCTCCACCATGCGGTGCAGCGCCTCGGGCACATGGGTGGTGGTCTGGTACTGCTCGGCCACCAGCTTGAAGCGGTTCAGCGCCGCCAGATAATGGCGCAGATTCTGATAGTAGCGGCCGATATTCATTTCCTTGCCGGCCAGATGGTCGCGGGCAAGGTCGATCTTCAGCCGGGCGTCGCGGGCATAGGGGGTGGTGGGAAAGCGGTCCACCACTTCCTGCAGGATCTTCAGGGCCTGCTCGGTCATCTTCTGATCGCGGCCCACATCGGTGACCTGCTCGTAATAGCACAGGCCCTTGAGGTAGTAGCCGTAGGCGATGTCCTTGTTGCCGGGATGCAGCTGGATGAAGCGGTCCAAGGCGACGATGGCATCGTCGTACTTGTTGCGCTCGTACAGCGCATAGGCGCTCATCAGCTGGGCCTTGGTGGCCCAGACCGAATAGGGATGCTGGCGGTCCACTTCGTCGAACAGCTCGGCGGCCTTGTAGTATTCGTTCTGGTCGACGCGGTCCATGGCCTCGTTGT
>JACQAD010000261.1 GCA_016195125.1 Magnetospirillum sp. | reverse complement strand
GGTGGATACCTCCTATCGCAAGGTGGAGTTTCCCCGCGACGGCATCGATCTGGGCATCCGCATGGGCAAGGGCGATTGGGACGAGTTGTACTCCCTTTGCCTGATGATGGAGGAATTGGTGCCGGTCTGCACCCCGGAGATCGCCGCGACCATCACATCGCCCGACGATCTGAAGGGGAAGGCGTTGCTGCATCTGGTCAATGTCACCGAGGATTGGGAGGCCTGGGCCGAACTGGCCGGCCTCTCCGGTCTCGACCTGGGCGGCGGCCTGCGTCTGGACACCATTCAGATGGTGCAGGAGGCCGCCGCCCAGGGGTTGGGAATCGCCATCGGCCGTCTGCCCCTGGTGCAACCGGAATTGCAATCGGGTCGACTGGTCCCGGTCCTCGGCCCGCCCCGCCGCGCCCGAAGCGGCTATTGGCTGGTGGCGGGCCGCGAATCCCTGGCCCGCCCCGAAGTCATCGCCTTTCGCGACTGGATTCGGGGCGAGTTGAAGGCGGTTACTTCACCACACAAAACCAGTTAGCCGCGTCGCTCTCGGCCAGATTGATCATCATGTCCTCGTTGCCCAGTCCCGCCCTGGCGGCCAGGTTGGTGCGGACGGCCCGCATCAGGGCCCGCTTCTCTTCGTTTGTGCGCGCATTCATGACGCTGATCTGGATGAAGACGAAGTTCGGCCCGCGCGGCACCCCCAGGAAATCAGGGCTCATGGCGATATTGGTCTCATCATAGGCGGTGATGAGTTGGAACATGCCGTTGCCCGGCACCCCCAGAGTATCGGCCAAAGCCTGATGGACTCCCTCGGAGACGGATTGACGCTTGGCTTGCGGCATGGAATGCGGAACCAAGAGATGAACCATAGGCATGAGGATCTCCCACTCAAGATAAGTCAGAAGAGAAGTGTCTGGCGCCGCCGCCCTGGTCGCAAACGACTTCAAATCACCATGAATTGAGCGGTGATCAGCTCAGAATGGCTCATCCGTACATGAGGCCATTTCGCTTTTTACCTTGGGCAAGGTGGGAATAACTGAAGCGTGGACCACCGACCGCGCCTCCTGCTCTCACCACCTCCAAGGACCAAGCCATGACCCCCATCATCGATTACCAAACCAACGCCCAGGATCTGTGGCGCGGCCTGTACACCGTCTCGGTGATGCTGGCCGACGACGAGGTGCCGTCCCGACTGGTGCACCTGGTCGAGATTCGGGCCTCCAAGATCAACGGCTGTTTGTTCTGCCTGACCTACCACACCCAGGAAGCCCTGAAGGATGGCGAGACGCCCCAGCGCCTGGCCGCCCTGGAGCAATGGCGGGACAGCCCCTTGTTCAGCGAGCCCGAGCGACGGGTGCTGGCCTGGACCGAGGCCATGACCCTGCTCGATTGCGGTGATGCCGACAAACTGTCCCTGATTACCGATCTAAGAAGGAGTTTCAGCGATGCCGCCATCAGCCGCCTCACCTTTGCCATCGCCGTCATCAACGCCTGGAACCGGGTGGCCGGCGCCTTTTATCTTCATGGCGCCCCCTGACCCCATCCACCTGCGCCATGTGGCGGCGCGGGCCTTCTTTCGGCAGCTGCGAAGACGGCTCCGGTGGATCTTTCGCCAGCCCTCGACCTGGGTCCAGCGGTGGAAACAAAGGACGGAGCTGGCCGGACTGGATGACCGCACCCTCCGCGACATGGGCGTTAACCGCTATGATATCGCGCGGGAAGTCGCCAAGCCGTTCTGGCGCGACTGATTTGATTTGAGCGTTCTGTCATCCCTCGCCGAGGCTTGGGATGACAGAACCTTTCAAGCGATGAATGGGGTAATCTCCAGCTCCCGGCTTCCGACAGCGAGACCGCCATGCGAGAGCATTTCAATCTTCTTGGCCGATATAACCAATGGGCCAATGCCACACTTTACGGCGCCATTGCCCGATTGCCGCCCGAGGAGATCACCCGTGACAGGGGCGGCTTCTTCGGCTCCATCCTCGGCACCCTGAATCATGTGCTGGTGACGGACCGGGTCTGGATGGCCCGGCTGAAAGGGGAGGATTATGGCTGGTTCACCTCCCTCGATCAGGTCTTGCACACTGACTTCCCGACCCTGCGCTCGATGCGGGAGGAGATGGACCGGACGATCATCACCACCGTCGCCACCCAGCCGCTGACCGGCGATCTCGGCTTCGTCAATTCCAAGGGCCTGAAGCAGATGGTGCCTCGCTGGATCGTCCTCGATCACATCTTCAATCACCAGACCCACCACCGGGGTCAGGCCCACGATCTGCTGTCCCAGGCGGGCGGGGCGCCGCCGCCCCTCGACCTGCTGTACTTCCCACGATGACCGGCCCATCCCCCGCGTCGGCGGAGGATGGGCGCCACCACTCTCACCGGCCGATGAAATGGGGTAAGCGCTTCTCGATGAAGGCCAGGATGCCTTCGTGGAAATCCTCGGACGGCACCACCATGCCGAAATGGGCGGCCTCGATGGCCAGGCCTTCGTCGATGGGCACGTTAAGTCCCCGCGACACCGCCCCGATGGTGGCCGAAACCGCCAGGGGCGACTTTTCCATGATGCGGCGCGCCAGGGTCTTGGCCTCGCTCAGCAACGCCTCGTGCGGCACCACCCGATTGACCAGACCGATGGCCTCGGCCCGCTCGGCGGAGATGGAATCGCCGGTCAGCAGCATCTCCAGACCGCGCTTGCGCCCCACCAATCGGGGCAGGCGCTGGGTGCCGCCGAAGGGAGGCGGAAAGCCCAGATTGATCTCGGGCTTGGCGAAGCGGGCCTCGGTGCTGGCGATGGCCAGATGCATGGCCTCGGTGATTTCGCAGCCGCCGCCGAAGGCCAGGCCGTTGACGGCGGCGATGATGGGCTTGGCGAAGCTTTCCAGCCTGGCGGTCAGACGTTGGCCGCGACGGACGAAATCGCGCAGCGCCGTCTGGGTGCCCTGGGACACCACCGACGAGAATTCGGAGATATCGGCGCCGGCGGAAAAGGCGCGGCCCTTGCCGGTGACGATCACCGCATTGACCTCCGGGTCGCGCTCGATGGTATCGAGCAGGGCCATCATTGTATCGATGACCGCGAAGTTGATGGCATTCAGCTTCTCCGGCCGGTTCAGGGTGAAGACGGCGATGCCGTCGCTGATCTCGCATAGCACGACTTCAGACATGGAACTCTCCTGGGTCCAACAATATGGAAAATCGATGAGGAGACGATGGCGCCCGAATCGCCTGGACCGCAAACCTGAACGCATCACGTCCGGTTGAGGAAAATTCGGCCATCTCCCTGGTGGGATAACCCCCCTCATCCCGGAGTGACTCGATCTCGGTTGTCCGGCCCCGACGGCGGCGGCCATCCTTGCCGACAAGGAGGATTGCGCCATGCTCACCATCACCCAGGAACCCGGCATCACCATCCTTGGGCTTCATCGCCCTGAATCGTTCAACGCCCTATGCTCGCCCCTGGTCGTCCAGTTGGAGACGGCCCTGGACGAGGCCGAGGCCGATCCGGGAATCCGGGTCATCGTGCTGACCGGCAGCAACGGCCATTTCGCCGCCGGCGCTGATCTCAAGGAGATGCTGCCGCTCACCGTGGCCCAGGTGATGGCGGCGGATTTCTCAGGCTGCTGCCATCGCCTGGCCGAGTTCGGCAAACCGATGGTGGCGGCGGTGGAGGGCCTCGCCCTGGGCGGCGGCTGCGAATTGGTGGAGATGTGCGACATCGTCATCGCCGCCGACAATGCCAGTTTCGGCCATCCCGAAATCATCGTCGGCTCCATGCCCGGCGCCGGCGGCACCCAGCGTCTGCCCCGCGCCATGGGCAAGGCCAAGGCCCTGGATCTGCTGCTGACCGGACGGCGCATGAGCGCCATCGAAGCCGAATCCTGCGGGCTGGTCTCGCGGGTGGTCCCGGCAGCCGAGCTGATGACCGAGACCATGGCGGTGGCCCGCCATCTGGCCCAGCTCTCGCCCCTGCGCCTGCGCCAGATCAAGGAAGCGGTGCTCCGGTCGTTCTCCATGGGCCTGGATCAGGGTCTGGCCCTGGAACGCCGCCTGTTCCACCTGACCTTCGCCACCGACGACCGCAGGGAAGGCATGCAGGCCTTCGTTTCGCGCCGTAAGCCGGTGTTTGGCCGGGACTGAATGAAAAAGCCCAGCAGGGCCATGGGCCGTGCTGGGCTTCTCAAGATGGTCGGAGTGAGAGGATTCGAACCTCCGGCCCCTGCCTCCCGAAGACAGTGCTCTACCAGGCTGAGCTACACTCCGGTCGCCTGCGAGGCGCCTCTTATAGCGCCATCATCGGCAGGGCGCAAAGGGATTTTGCGGTGGCGAAGAGGTCGGCGGATACGCACCGCAAGCGCCCGGCACCCGGTCCCCGACGGTATCCGGTCGCCGGGTTCCATCCATTCCGGGGCGGCCCTATTCCGGCTTGCGCGCGATCCAGTAATCGCCGTCGATGTCGCCATCGGCGCCTCCCCGGATACGGCCGTGCTCGCAGGCGATCTCGGTCAAACCGTGACGGGCCAGCAGTGAACGGATATAGGCGGGGGACTGGGCATAACGCCCGGTGGGCAGCAGCTTATAGTCCTCGCCATCGGCACTCTCCACCGAGAACAGGAACCAGCCGCCGGGCGCCAGAGCCGCGGCGGCCCCGGCGAACACGTCGTCCAGATCGCCGATATAAATGAACAGATCCGTGGCCATGACCGCCGACAGGGACCGCGACCGGGCCAGGGCCAGGGCGGCATCGGCCTCGCGCAGATCGGCATAGAGGCCGCGGCCTGAGGCGATTTCCAGCATGCGCGGCGACAGATCCACCCCCAGGAAGCGATCGACACGGCCCTGGAAGGCCTCGGCGGTCAGGCCGGTGCCGCAGCCGAGGTCGAGAACGGCGTCCAGGCGGGTCTGCTCGCCCGCCACCCGATCGAACAGATTCCGCAGATGGGTCGGCGCCTCGTACTGGACCTTCTCCAGCAGATGGGATTCAAAGCGGTCGGCATAGGTGTCGAAGAAGCCGCGCACGTAATCGGCCGGAGCCTGCTGCGTCTGGGCCCCGGTCAAGGCGGCGATCATGTGGCGCGCCTCGCCGTCATCGGGGTTGAGCTCCAGGGCGGCGCGGTAGGCGGCAATGGCCTCGACGCCCCGCTGCAGCTTCTTGAGCGCGAACCCCAGGCTCCGCCACAGACGAGGGTCGTCGGCCATGATCGCCAGGGCGGCACGCAGAATCGCCTCGGCCTCGGAATAGGAACCGCCCTCACCCAATATGTCGGCCAGGCGCAGCGCCGTTTCGCTGCACGGCGCGACGGCATGGGCGCGGCGAGCAAAGTCCTCGGCCTCGCCCCTTCGGCCCTGGCTCAGGCAGAGCCCGGCCATGTTGTGCAGCGCCAGTGAGGCATTGGCATCGGCGGCCAGTGCCCGGCCATAGCATTGCTCCGCCTCGGCCAGATCACCGGCCATTTGCAGCATGCCCCCCAGATTGGTCAGGGCCGCCACATGCTCCGGCATAATGTCGAGACGGCGGCGCAGGGCGGCCCCGGCCTCGTCATTACGGCCCAGCGCCGCCAGGGTCACCCCTCGCCCATAATGGGCGTCGGCGGAATTTCCGAGAACGGCACGGTCGAGGAATTTCAGCGCCAGAGCCGGCTCGCCCTGCTGATGGATCATGGCCGCCAGGATCATCAGGCCGGGATGGGCGGCGGGGACTTTGCCTAATTCACGGGCCAGGGTCCGGGCCTTGGCCAATTCCCCCCGCTGGGCCTTGGCCAGTGCCTCGTCGATCCGCTCGGTGCGTGCCATGGATTCATCCTGTAATCATCTGTTGCAGCAAGTCCGCCAGCACCGCCGGTGCCTGACGGTGGCGGTTCAGGTCGTTACGCGGCGCCTGGGGCAATGCCTGCAGCCAGTTCCGCAAACCCTCCGTCGCGCCGTCGCGCCCATCGACAAACACGATGCCGGGGCGGGTGGCAACACTTTTCAGGTCGGAACGCACCAATCCGGGCTGAAGGCTGAGGGTCGGCTTGCCCTGGAGCCAGGATTCATAGAGCAGGATAGACGCCATCCCCGCCACCCGGTCGGCGGCCAGGACGATCTGGCGACCACTCATTCCAACCGGCGCCAGCCCCCCCTCCAGCCGCCCCCGGGCCTCTTGCCAAAGTGCTTGCAGTTCCGTCAGGTCGTCCCGCGGGTGGGGCACGATCACCACATCCAGCCGATCGCCATAAGCCTGCAATTCCCGGCACAGCAGCGGCAGCACCTCGCGTTCCGTATAGCCGCGCCAGGCAGGTGATTGCGGGCCGGTTCCCTGATCCCTGGCCACCGGCTCACCGATGAAGGCGACCAGTTCCCTCCCCGGCCTCCCCCAGCCGATCCGCGCACGCACATCACGGCGCCAATCCGGCCCGGCGGCGGCGATCTCGTCGGCCAGGAAGGCCAGCCCGGGATGACCGGTGACCCGCAGGCAGGCCGCCGGCACGCCTTCGGCCAAGGCTTCGTCGCGGGCTTTGTCGTCCATGACGGCGTAGCATTCGGGAATCAACTCGGCCCCGCCATCCATGGAAAGGCGGGCGCGGTAGTTCATCCAGTTGTCCAGAACGCAAACCATCGGCAATCCTGCGGCGCGGGCGGCACGCGCCAGGGAGATCGGCAGATGGTCGTGCAGGGAGGTGCCGAAGCAGAGGCTGCCGATTCCCCAATTCCGCAGCCATTGCCCCAGGTCGGCGCCGTCGGGGGGGGGCGGAAGGCGGGTCGCCCTTGACGATCCGTTTCGCCCCAGCAGGCCGTGGTCGAGAATTGCCACGCCGGCCCCCCTGGTGGTCAGAAGGTCCGCGACCGGCAGCAAGGCATTGGCACCGCCCGGATCGCCGGCCGCCATCAAGATCATCGGTGTCGCCGGTCCGAGAAGGGTCATGGCCTTGGAATCAGAAATCCCCGGACACCGCGCCTAAGGGCTTGTCCGGGGATGGAGTGCATCACCAGCCGGCCTGGGTCAGGCGATGGCGCTGACCGGTGTATGCGCGTCCGCCGTTCCAGGGGTATTGGCGGGCCGCGCTCCCTGGTATTGGGCCTGTCCGGCCGCAACATTGGCCTGACCTTCGGCGACTGGCGCCGCCTGCGGCTGGGGTGCCGGAGATTCGGCGGCCTCGCGGGCGATGGAATCGCGCAGACCGCTGGCGATGTTCCGGTTGATGTTAACCAGGACTTCCAGCTTCTGGTCAGAGGGCTCGGTCAGGGCACCAACCGTGTGGAAATCAACAAACTGGCACAGGCTCAGCATATTGACCACGGTCTCGGAGACATCGCCACTCTCGACCCGGCCGGTCAGCTCCGCCTGGAAAATGGTCCAAAGCTTCCAGTTCAGGCGCAGCGCCAGACGCATCTCTTCAGCGGTTCCGCGCGAAGCCGCGGCCAGACGCCGCGCGGCCTCGGTCAGGGCCCAGGCCTCCGTCTCCCGCGGATTTCCCTCCTCGGGAATGCTCGCTGATTGGGCTGCATTCGCATAGGGATTCATTTTATCTCCGATCAACGTTCAATCCGTTAGGTCGGCCCCGTCAGGAGAAGAGATTCACCACTGAACCGGGCTGATAGGAATCATTCGTGAAGGCCGCATTCAATTTTTCGTTCTGAATCTGTTGGATTTCAAAACCCAGAGACAGGGCATTCAGGGATTGGCTCAGCTGGGCCTTGATGTCACCGGCCTGCTTGGCGACATCCTTCTTGATATCGGCGGTCTGGGTATCCAAAAGGGACTGGATGACGCCGATCCGCGACTCGATCCCATCCAGACGGGACGTCACTTCATCCAGTCGGTTGTTGGCCAGATCCAGGGCGTTGTTGATGAGAGTCCGCGCGCCGACCAGATTTTCACTCGATCCGGTCGGGGGGTTGGCATTGCTATTATCGACGGACCAATGTTCAAGCTTGGCGCCATTCAGGCGCAGGCTGCTGACACCATTGTCGCCAAATTCGTCGAATTCGGCGCCATTCAGAAGCGGCAAGTTCTGCAGTTGCAGTTTGATGTTATCGACCAAGGCGTTGTACTCGGTCGGATCGACCGTTTGCCCCTGGCTTGCCGCTTGCTGCAAACTGGCGTTCAAGGTGTCGAGCTTGTCGAACTGGTCGAAGCGATCGAGCAGAAGCGATCGGGTGTTGATGATGCCATTCTGATAATCCTGGACCTTGGGGGCCAGTTCCTTCAGATTCTTCTGCTCGCGTTCGATGGTGACGTTATAGCTGTCCAGGGCGCGCGATTGAATGGCGGACACCTGGTCATTGTATCGCTGAGCGGCAAGATTCTGCATCTGCGAGAAGGCAAGGTTGAAGTTCGGGCGTGCCGCCTGGGTCGCCACGCTGTTCAGCATCTGGCTGGCGTCGCCGGCAAAGGCGCTGAGCACCGTATCAGTCATCGTCCGCCTCCTAGCAAGTCTCGATTCTTGCCCAATCTCAACCCTAGCACCTGCCCATTAAGAAATCCATAATCGGGATCAATCCGCCCGGACCCGTCCGATCCCGCGCCCCCGCCCCGTTTCACTTAACATTTTCGCAACCAGTCCCATCCGATACTCGCCCGTCACACAAGGGAAATTACGCGGCGGACGATGCCGCAATTGGTTCAGGATGAATGCCATGACCGCCGAGAGCTTTGAAGTATCCTCCCTGACATTGCCCGAACAGGAAGCGCTCAGCCTGGCCGAGGCCGCCATCGCTCTGGATCGCGCCCGCATGGCCGAGGACCGCAACCGCGCCCTGGTGGAGGCGCTGAACAATAATCTCGAGGTCTGGATCGCCATAAGGGCGCTGTCTCAATCCCCGTCCTCGACACTGCCACCGCCCATCCGCAACAACCTGCTGCGGCTATCGGATTTCGTCGCCCAGACCACGTTCTCGGCCGGCGCCAGCATCAGCGACAACGCCCTGAACTCACTGATCAATATCAACATGCAGCTGGCCGAGGGATTGCTCGAGGGCCAAAAGGCCGGCACCCCTTCTTCATAACGCCCCCATCAAGGATTTTTGATGAACGGCACCACCGTCCATCTGTTGAGGCAAAAAATAACGGCACAGCCACGCGGGCACACAAAAATTGAATTGCAAAACTTTTCGCATAAATACTTTCAACAGCCAGAATAGCTTAAGTAGATTTTCAATATGAATCCCGCACAGATCGCGACAGACCACCAAATCTGACGATTTAGCACAGAGAGTACTGCAACTTTTCGCCTCACTCGAAATGTTAACAAATGGTTTACTGCCAGATTCGACAAAAACCTTTTCAACCCTGTCGAATTTGGTTGCATCCCGGCTCGGGGCTGAGCTACATTACCTAAAGCATCGTATTGGTTCGCCTATGTGCGGCCAGACGGCCTTGGGGTGAGAATAAGCCCCAGATTCTCTAGAATGGAGATACCATCATGTCTGACGTCACCCTTACTTCTGCAGTCCGCAATAATCTGCTCGCCCTGCAGGGTACCCAGAAGCTCGTTGACCGCACCCAGGGCCGTCTCTCGACCGGCCTCAAGGTCGCCTCCGCCATCGACGATCCGGTCGCGTTCTTCCAGGCGAAGGCGCTGTCCGACCGCGCCGCCGACTTCCAAAGCAAGAAGGAAGCCGTTGATCAGGGCGTCAGCACGCTGACCACCGCCCTTCAAGGCATCACCGGCGTCACCACCCTGGTCAAGCAGGTCAAGGGTCTTGCGCTGAATGCCCAGTCCGCGTCCTCGCAGCAGATCGGCAGCTTGGTTCAGCAGTACAACAACCTGCGCACCCAGCTCAATAACCTGGCGCAAGATTCCCAGTATCAGGGCCTGAACCTGATCGCTGGCGCCGGCGAGACCCTGAGCGTGAGCTTCTCGAACATCACCGGCTCCAGCCTGGCCGTTTCCTCGGTCGACGTGACCACCTCCTCCAAGGGCCTCAATCTGTCCAAGGCGGTCACTTCCAATGGCGGGTTCCAGGTTTCCTTCCAGAACTCGACCGGCGTCACCGTCGGCGCCGACACCGTCGAAGTGACCTATTCCGGTACGGCCACCACGCTGACTTCGGGTGCCTATACCTTCAGCTACGGCACGGCCACCGTCTCCTTGACCGTGTACTCCGCGGGCAACATCACGGGCGCCGCCGTCGCCGGTACCGCCTATAACCTTGACCAAAACTTCCTGACCACCACCTCGACCTTCGCCGACGGTACCACCTTCGCGCTCAGGACCAACGCCCAGGCCAGCTATGGCGGCTATGCGGTCACCGGTGGTGAAATCCAAAACAGCCAGCACCTCTCCATCGAAAGCCAGCGTCTCCTGGTTTCCGGTATGTACGTCAATGCCGCCGTCAGCGGGTTCTTCATCAACGGCCTGACCGGTACCACGCTGAATTCCGGTACCTATACCTTCAATATCGCCACCCAGAGCGTCACCTTCCTGGTGAGCTGCGCAGGTTCGACCACCGGCACCTTCAGCACCACCTCGGTGTTCAGCAATGGTCAGAACCTAGCCTTTGTCCAGGGCTGCAGCACCTCCTCGAGTGCCGCCAACGTCATCACCCTGGGCGGTGGCTTGCTGTCGGCCACTTACCTCAACAGCGGCGCGATCAGCAGCGGCGCCTACTACAGCACCAATTCCAGCCTCACCACCATTTACGGTGCCAACGTTGCGGCCACCGGCCAGTACAACAACGTTTCCGGCCAGGAAGTGCTGGACGCCAACCTGTCTGGTACCATCAACAAGCTGGTCACTCAGCTGGACAGCAACCTGCAGACCCTGCGTTCCTACGCTCAGTCTCTGGGTACCAACGTTGCCCTGCTGAACACCCGCCTGGACTTCACCAAGAACTACGTGGACGTCCTTCAGGGTGGTGCCGGCAAGCTGACCCTGGCCGATCTGAACGAAGAAGGCGCCAACCTGTTGGCCCTGCAGACCCGTCAGCAGCTGGGTATCCAGGCGCTGTCCTTCGCCGGTCAGAATGAGAAGTCGATCCTCTCGCTCTTCCGGTAATCGGTAACGTGTTCTGATCTAAATGGGAGAAAAGGCGGCGCAAGCCGTCTTTTCTTCTTTCTGGTGCGCGCTTTCGTGGGAGAGTCTTCGAGATGAGCGACATTGATGGGGCCGATGCCAGTCCCGACACCGTACCTGATGCCGACCGGCGCGCATTCTTCAATGCCAACCTCGAATGCATTCGGCAGATTTCCCCCGCGATCGCTCAGCAACTAGGAAAACACACACCCCAAAGCACTCTGGTCAAAGGCCCGGATGGGGACTGGGATATTCAGTTTCGAACTGAATTCCTCTATGGGGCCAACGGGCGCCAGCGGCTGGATAAAGATCTCGCCCAAGCCCGCTCAGGCCATGGTCATCGCCTGCACATCGCACCGATGTCGACGTCTAATCTTGAGTATTTCTCAGGCCGGGTTCTATACAAGTCCCTGAAGCGGACGACCGAAGCCGGAATTACCTTTTATGAACGCCCGATCAACCAGACGGCATATCATCTGATCTCTTTCGGATTCGGGTTGGGTTATCACATGCCCGACTTGCTGGAGATTACGAAGCCATTCTCGGTTTGCATTGTCGAACCAAATATAGATTTCCTTTACCATTCCTTATTCGTTTATGACTGGTCGGCACTGGCTCGGTTGAACCAGAAGTACGGAGCCGGTTGCGTCGGCATCTACACAGTTCAGACCGCCGACGCCATCGCGACCACGGTTCGCAGCCATTGCCGCGGCATCTCTCCGGTTTCGGTGGACGGCACCTTGCTGTTCTACTCCTATCCCAATGATCAGATGACGGCCGGCGCCGCCATGGTGATCAGGGACGCCTATCTGATTTCCATCGGCCTTGGCTTTGTCCATGACGAGATGGAAATGGCTCGCGCGGCATACAAGAATATGCGCGACGGCGATATCAAGCTGTTCAGGAACGGTAGCCGGTTGCTTGATTACCCGGTCTTCATCATCGGTTCCGGTCCATCGATCGACGATGATCTGGAGGTGATTAAGGCCAATCAGGACAGGGCGATCATCATTGCCTGCGGCACGTCGGGCCGCGTGCTTCTCGCCAACGGCATCCAGCCGGATTTCCAGGTGATCTTGGAGAACGGAACCAACCCTTATCTGGCCCTGGCCGGAGCGCACGAACAGTACGGGTTTGAAAAAGCGGCTCTGATCGCCTCCAATACGGTCGATCCGCGCCTGAAGTCGATGTTCAAGAATTCCATTTTCTTTCTGCGCCAGGCCATCTGCTCCTACGCCCTATTCTTCATGGGGCCGGAGTATCAGATGGAAAATCCCGGCCCGACCGTGGTGAACACCGGCCTGAGCGCCGCCCTAAGCATGGGATTCAGGGAGTTCTATCTGTTCGGCGTCGATCTTGGCACCCGCACGAAAGGCCGCCACCATTCCCGTCATTCCGTCTACCGTCACGATGACGATCAGAAGGAAGGCGTTAAGGGTGCTTTTGACTATACCGATGACTACCCCATCGTCGACGTCGCAAATTTCGGCGGTGTCGTCCACACGGATCTCTTCATGACGTGGACCCGTGACATCATCGTCAAGACCCTCTATCCCTTTGGGGCGCAATGCTTTGTCCATAATTGCAGCGACGGGTTGAGCATTCCCAACACGATCCCCATGAGTTCATCTGCCATCAAGCTTAAGTCCAAGAAAGAACTCAAGGATCAGTTTGTCAAGGCGGCCATGGACAGCTTCCCGGACGCCAACCGTGATCAGATTCAAAAGATGTGGACCCGGGCCGATTGGCCAGCGGAAGTCTGCGGCCTGATCCAGAAGGTCGTCGACCTGATCGCCGATATGCCGGAAGACCTGGCGGGACTGATGCATCAGGTCAAAACCCTGCTTCTGGTCGATGCCTTACGGCGTCCGACCTTCCCGGAATTCTTCATTCGTGGATCGATCCTGATTTCGGTGATGACGGTGGAGTATTATTGGCGGCGCATTGAGACCCCGGAAAACCGCCTGATTTTCCGCGAGATCGCCAAGGAAGAACTGACCGACGCACTAAGCCAGGGAGTGGGGCGATGAGTAAGGATGTGAAGGCTAAGCTTCTCGAGATTCTCTCCCTTGCGGAATCATCCAAGCCGGCAGAGGCCTTGGATCTGTGCCAATCTGAAATCGCCATCTGTTCTGAGGCGGAGGCGCCGCCGTTTCTGTTCATGATGGCGATGATCTCGTTCTACAACGGTGACGAGGGTTTGGCGCTGCAATTGCTGGAGCGCGCGCATTCTCTGGATCCCAATTGCCGCGAATATGTGGAAGCCCTCGCCAATATGTGCACCCGGCTGGGGCATATGACCGATGGGCTGTACTACGGCAAGCTCGCCGTGGCCCTGCGTCCCAATCCGCTTTTGGCGGGGTTGGTTCCACCGGACATGAGTTCATACAAGGCCTCATTGTCACAGGTCGGCATGTCACTCCACAACATGAAGGCCCAATCCGCCTTGCAATTGGGCAATTTCGATCTGGCGATCGCCGAGGCCACGCTGGAACTGCGCATCAATCCCACTTGCCTCGATTCCATGATCGTCATCGCGGAAGCGATGATTGCCAAGGATCATGGATATGGCGCCACCGCGATCTTGAAAGGTGCCATGCATGTGGAGGGGCGGTCGGCCCGTCTTCACGCTCTCCTGGGTGAGGCACTGATCTGCGCGGGACGCCACGACGAGGCAGTCGGCCATTTTGAAGTGGCCCTTTCGCTCCTTGATGAGGACGAGCCCACACTGCTCAGCCACCTTGCCGGCGCGGTCAACCTTCTGGGCGATAACAACTGGCCGGTGGCGGAACGGATCATCGACCGCCACCTGCGGGAAAGCCAGGGGGGGCAACGAGCCCCGAAAACCAACCTTGGCGATAACGGACTCTCCGGGATCTTGTGGGATCAATGCCACGAAGGCCCGTTGCTGGATTTTCTGCTGCCCGTCCTAAAGCCGCAGGAAAATACCGTTTTGTACAATTTGAGCCTGCGCAAGGATGTCTATTCCGAACTCCTTCGCAACAGCGTCATGCGTCCTCGTATCGGCGTCGGTATCGATCCCAGTACCTTGGCGAGAATCATGCAGGGCGACGGCCTGGATTTCCTTTTCAATTTCTGTGCCCCACGCGAAGAAGCCGTGTTCCCGGTGTTCAAAGGCACGGAAAGGCCGCTGAGCGTCCACTGGCTCAACCTGCCCATGACCGACCGCATTCCCAATGCCGATGTGGTTATCGCCGGTCCCGAGACCCGCGATATCGATGAGCGGAACTATGGCACCGAGAATGTGCTCTACGTGGACACATTGATGGCCTACGCCTTCCCGCAATCCGTCGCCGAAGAAGCGGAGATATCACCTCTTCCTCGTGAAACGCGCGGCTTTCCCACTTTTGGCCTGTGGGGTTCCCCATCCCGGATTACCCTTGAAACCATTGATCTCGTGGCCCGAACCTTGTTGGGCACACGGAACTCACGGCTGCTGCTCGGGGGCCGCGTAACCTGGGAAGACGAGTTGATCGAGCGCCTGACGGATATCTTCGGCGGCTATGGCCTGTCCAACCGCATCTTCTTTCAGCCCCCCATCGAAGGTTCCACTGACGCGGAAGCCGAGTTCTACCACCAGATCGATCTGCTTCTCGACACCACCCCCGTCAGCGGCAATGCCGGCATCGCCAAGGCATTATGGATGGGTATTCCCGTTGTCACCCTTCGCGGCAAGCGCCGGGCCGGGCGCTTCGGCGCCTCGATTCTCCACGCGGCCGGTCACAAGGATTGGATTGCCGGCTCGGTGGCGGAGTATATCGAGATCGCCAATGGGTTGGCGAATTGCGCCGAACTGCCGGATATCAGGAAGACCCTGCGCGAGCAGGTTCTCGCCTCCCCCCTGGCCGATGGTGAGCGGGTCGCCAAGGCCGTGGTCAACGCAATCCGCGATTGGGGTCGCCGCGCCAGTCTCTCGGCAAACTGAAGCCGACGGAGTCAGGGATTCCCGATGATCCGCCCAGGCCGGATCGTCGGGAACTTCGTGTTTCCCACCATTCCTTTGCGAGTTCATCCGCATCATGGCAGGCCAAGACGAGCATCTGGTAAACGCATTCAAGCTTGCCAGCACCGGCGATATCGATGGTGCTATTCAGCTTTACCGTGACGCCCTGATCGATCGGCCGCAAGACGACGAATCGGCAGCTTTCCTGGGGCAATTGCTGATGCTAAAAGGCGATTACCACCGGGGGCTGACCCTGCACGAGCGCCGCCC
>JACQAD010000256.1 GCA_016195125.1 Magnetospirillum sp. | reverse complement strand
GCCGCCGGCATGGGGCCGCACAATGGCCGCGTCGAGTGCTGCACCGCCTTGAAGACCGAGGGACTGAAGGCCCTGCTGGCCGAGCACGGCTTCACCGGCGTCATCGCCGGCATCCGCCGCGACGAGGAGGGGACACGGGCCAAGGAACGCGTCTTCAGCCCGCGCAACCAGTCGGCCGAATGGGATTTCAAGGATCAGCCGCCCGAATTCTGGGACCAGTTCAAGACCGATTTCGCACCAGGCACCCATTTGCGCATCCACCCGCTGCTGGCCTGGAGCGAGCTGGATGTCTGGCGCTATATCCAGCGCGAAGACATTCCCATGGTCGATCTTTATTTCGCCAAGAACGGGCGACGCTACCGTTCCCTGGGCTGTGCGCCCTGCACCGGCTCGGTGGCGTCGACGGCCAGCAATGTGGCCGAGATCATCGAGGAACTGGAAACCACCAAGATTTCCGAACGTTCGGGCCGGGCCCAGGACAAGGAATCCGAGGACGCCTTCGAGCGTCTTCGCGCCGGCGGTTATATGTGAGCGAGGGAAACAGAATCATGAGCAGCACCGCAACCGCCCGTCAGATCGTTCCCGAGATCACCGTGTCCCATAGCGCTTCTCCCATGAAGATCGTCGTGGTCGGCCACGTCGACCACGGCAAGTCCACCCTGGTGGGCCGCATCCTCAACGAGACCGGCGCCCTGCCCGAGGGCAAGGTCGAGTATCTGAAGGAAGTCTGTGAAAAGCGCGGCATGCCCTTCGAATGGGCCTTCGTCATGGACGCCCTTCAGGCCGAGCGCGACCAGGGCATCACCATCGATACCGCCCAGATCCGCTTCAAGTCCGAGGCCCGGCCCTACGTCATCATCGACGCTCCCGGGCACAAGGAATTCCTCAAGAACATGGTATCCGGCGCCGCCTCGGCCGAGGCCGCCGTGCTGGTCATCGACGCCCATGAAGGCGTGCAGGAGCAATCGCGCCGCCACGGCTATCTGCTGCATCTGCTGGGCCTGCGCCAGATCGCCGTGGCCGTCAACAAGATGGACCTGGTGAACTTCGACCAGGTCCGCTTCGAGGAGGTCAAGGCCGAGATCGTCGCCTACCTCAATTCCATCGGCGTCGAGCCCACCCACGTCATCCCGGTGGCGGCCCGCAGTGGCGCCAACATCTCCACCTCCTCCTCCGATACTCCCTGGTATACCGGCCCCAGCGTCCTGGGTGCCCTGGACGGTTTCATTCCGGCCAAGCCCGCCACCGATCTGGCGCTGCGCCTGCCGGTCCAGGACGTCTATAAGTTCGACGAGCGTCGCATCATCGCCGGACGCATCGAATCCGGCCGTCTCAAGGTGGGCGACACCCTGGTGTTCTCGCCCTCGGGCAAGGTCGCCAAGATCGCCACCATCGAGACCTGGGGCAATTCGCTGGCCTCGGTCTCCGCCGGAGCCGGCCAGTCGGTGGGCATTACCCTGGACGAGCAGATCTTCGTCGAGCGCGGCAATGTCGCCAGTCTGGAGCATCACGTTCCCCACCTGTCGCACAGCGTCAAGGCGCGGGTGTTCTGGCTGGGGCGGGGACCGCTCAAGGTGGGCTCGCGCTACAAGCTGAAGCTGGCCACCGCCGAGCATGTGGTCGAAGTCACCGCCATCGAGCGGGTCATCGACGTGGAGGATCTGGCCAACCATCAGGGCAGTGAAGTGGCCCGCAATGCCGTGGCCGAGGTGGTGTTCCGCGGCAAATCGCCCATCGCCCATGATTCCTTCGTGGATAATCCGCGCCTGGGCCGCTTCGTGCTGGTGGAGGGCTACGACATCGTCGGCGGCGGCGTCATCGCCGAGACTCCCCCGGAGGAGCGTCTGCAGAACCGCTCGACCCATATCACCGTGGTTCCCCACAAGGTCGATGCCGAAACCCGCGCCATCGCCAACGGCCATCGCGGCGGCGTGGTGTGGCTGACCGGCCTGTCCGGCGCCGGCAAGTCCACCATCGCCATGGAAGTGGAACGCCAGCTGTTCCTCAAGGGCTGGCAGGTCACCGTGCTCGACGGCGACAATGTCCGCAACGGGTTGTGCGCCGATCTGGGATTCTCGTCCGCCGACCGCACCGAGAATATCCGCCGGGTGGGCCAGGTGGCCAATCTGCTGGCCGAGGCCGGCATGGTGGTGGTGACCTCGTTCATCTCGCCCTTCCGCTCGGATCGCGAGAAGGTCAGGGCCATCGATCCCGACGCCTTCCATGAAATCCATATCGCTACCGATCTGGCGGAATGCGAGCGCCGCGATCCCAAGGGCCTCTACAAGAAGGCCCGGGCCGGCGAGATCGCCGATTTCACCGGCATCACCTCACCCTACGAGCCCCCGGAACTGCCGGAATTGATCCTGTCGACCCGAGAGCGCAGCGTCGATGAAAGCGTTGCCGATTTGCTGCGCTACATCGAATCCACCTTCTCGCTGACGGCGCGGGAACAGGCCAATGGCTGGGGGCTCTAAGCCCCCGGCAGGGACGGACGAAAGGGGCGTCGCCGCAAGGTGGCGCCCTTTCTCCTGTAGTACTCAGGAGGATGGCAGGCGACCGATGGCAAAGACCGCCGCATCCCACGAATCGTGCCGTCGGCGCTAAGGCTGGCGAAGCGAACCGGTGGCAGCGCCAGGATTAGATCAATGATCTCGGCCGGCTTGGCCATCATTCCCCCTTTGCGGCGAGCGCGGACAGTCGTGCGGCCAGATCACGGATCATTTCCCAATCAAGGAACAGCGAGGCTCCGAGCCGCATACCGTCTTGCTCGGCGGTGGCTTGGAATTCGCCGTCATCGGCGATGGGGCTGAGGTAGATGGAGGTTTCCGACGAACGGCCTTGACGGACCCCATCCAGTGCCCGGGCCAGGATTCCCGCTTCCTGTGGCGTCAGGAGCAGGGGAGGGAGGGGCGCCGTTTCCAGCCGCACCAGTCTTCCCAAGGCGCGATGGGTGGCGGCCGCGACCTGAATCATGCTTGGGCCTCCGCTGAGGATCGGGGTGTTATTTTGAACGGTCGCAATGTGCGCTGCAACACGAGACACAAATTCACTGGAGGCCATTGACCATTGCATACAATCTAAAAGGAAATTTAACGAGAAATATTATTCTAAAAGTGTGTATTGTGCGGGTGCGACACGCTCCGGGGGATAGGTAATGAGTGGTGATTTTTCCGGAAGCCAACTTTCACTGGCGATGGCGGTTCTCTTTTGTTTCGTCGAAGCATTCCTCCTGTTGGACAGAAAGAGGCAGACGGCCGGATATAGTCACACCATCGTTGTTCTTTTGATCGTCGCCCTTTTCTCGATCGGCAGTCCCCGAACCATCGAGATGGCGTTTGCCCAGATGCGGCTGAGCTTCAGCGCCCTGAGCCTGGGTGAGGAACGAAGTGACCCGAAGACGCTGGACGCGTTGTCGGAGAAAATCGCCGACAAGGTTACTCCCCTTGTCGTATCGAAGGTGGTCAAGGAGGTGGGGGATCAGGTCGTCGAACGGATCAGGAAAGAGGCGGTTGATTCCTCTGCCGCCATCGACGCCTTGCGCAAGGACGTCGCCGCGGAGCGCATTCAGGCCGCCGTGGTCAAGGGCGTCACACCGGAATTGTCCCGGCTGATCAGCCTTCATGCCGAGGCCATCCAGAACTCTGTGGATGCGGCGGCTTCGGATTTGAAATCCAGGCTCGCCGCCCTTAATGACCAGAACCTTCAGAAGGCCGCGCCTTAGCCTCGAGGGCTGGCCCGCTATTCGCCATTGGCGAGGCTTGACCAAAAGCAAGTCCGCTCCCACCGTCTCCATGGTCTACTCCGCTCCTCATCTGGAAGGGAAGCCATGTCCGAGCGCGTTCTGATTCTTGTGGCCCTGTCGCTGATCATTGCCATGGTGGCCGGTACCACGATCCAATTGCGCCGTCCGCAATTTGCGCCGCCGCTGGTGGTGGACACCATGCGCAAGGCATCGCCGCCCCTTAAGCTGGCCGATGTGAGCTCGGTGGATGCCGCCGGCAATGCCAAGCCCTTCAACAGCCGCATCACCCGTCCGACCCTGGTGACCTTCTGGGCAACCTGGTGCGTGCCCTGCCTGCGCGAGATGCCCACCCTGGCCAAGTTCAAGCCCATGGCCGAGGCGGCCGGAATCGATCTGATCACCGTCAACGAGGACAAGGAAGGTCTGCCGGTGGCCTCCAAATTCCTGGCGGAAAAGGGGTTGTCCGATCTGCCGCTGGTGGTGGATGCCGACGGCAAGGTGGCCAAGGCCCTGGGTGTCAAGGGGATGCCCACCGCCCTGATCGTCAATGCCAGGGGCGAGGAAGTCGCCCGCATGGAAGGCGAGGCCGATTGGGGTGACAAGGCCTCCCTGGACATCATGATCACTCTGCTGGAACTGGGTCCGGCGCCGGCCCCGGCCCGCTAAACCACGGTCAAGGGGAACAGCCATGAGCCGCAGCGCGTCGCGATCCTTCGATACCAGCCGCCAATCCTCCAACGGCGCCTGGGCCCATCGGGACGTGGCCATCTGGCTGCTGGTATGCTGTCTGATGCTGGCGGTAATGGTGCTGCTGGGCGGTCTGACCCGTCTGACCCATTCCGGTCTGTCCATGGTGGAGTGGGAGCCCATCATGGGCATCATTCCGCCCCTCAATGATGCCGATTGGCAGATCTTCTTCGCCAAGTACCAGCAGAGTCCGGAATACCTCAAGGTCAATGCCGGCATGTCCCTGGCGGAGTTCAAGGGTATTTTCTGGCTGGAATACATCCATCGGGTCTGGGGACGGGCCATCGGCCTGGTCTTTCTGCTCCCGTTTCTGTGGCTGGCGTTTTCCGGCCGCATCGGCCGGGTGATGATCCCGCGTCTGGGGGCGCTGTTCCTTTTGGGGGCGGCTCAGGGCGGCATGGGCTGGTTCATGGTGAAAAGCGGTCTGGTGGACAATCCGGCGGTCAGCCATATCCGCCTGACCGCCCATCTGGCCCTGGCCTTCCTGATCCATGGCTGGATGTTCTGGATGGCTCTCGACATCCTGGCTTCCCATCGTCCGGCACCGCGCCGTCTGCATGGCGATTCCTCGGGCCTGGGCCGGTGGCTGCTGGCCGTCGGCGCGCTGGTCGTGGTCACCTTGCTGTTCGGAGGTCTGGTGGCCGGGCTCAAGGCCGGACTGATCTACAACACCTGGCCGCTGATGGATGGCCATCTCATTCCCGGCGATCTGTTTCCCGGCGGGCTGATCGGTCTGTTCGAGGACATCAAGACCGTCCAGTTCGCCCACCGCTGTCTGGCCGAACTGACGCTCGTCATCGCCCTTTACACCTGGTTCCGCGCCCGCTCCCGACTGGGCGTCTCCACCCCCGCCGCCATCCATGCCGTCGGTGCCATGGCGGTGCTTCAGGTGGCCCTGGGGATCGGCACCCTGGTGCTGGTGGTGCCGGTCTGGCTGGCATCGGCGCACCAGATGGGGGCGATGCTTCTGCTGACCCTGTGCCTTTGGGCGCTGAATGATTTGGGGCGCCGTCCTTAAATCTTGCGTTCCGGTCAATCCTTCCCGCGAAAAATGTAGGACTTTGAGGGAACTGAGTCATCTGGACTTTACCAAAGTCACGGAGATGAACTTTCGGTAATGCGAGCTTCATGGTCCGGTCGTCCGGAGTTTTTTTCGGAAATGCCAAGGGAGTTCGATCGATGTCTCATTCAATCGAAGGCAAGGAGGAGGAGCAGATTCCGGTGATGCAGCGCATCCTGGACAATCCGTTCCTGCTGCTCTTTATCGGTGTGGTTGTTCCGACGGTTTCCTACACGATCTGGGGGATCATGGAAGTCGCCCAGCTACCGATAGCCAAATAAGGGAGGGATGCATAATGTCGATTTTCCCTCCTGAACAAAAAGTGTGGTTCAACGAGCCCGTCGAGAAAGCCGAAGTCATCTGGGTGTGTATCGCCCTGGTGTGGGCGCTCATCATGTTCGCCATGATGCCGCTGTGGCACCTCAAGGGGACTCAGAACATGTCCAACGAGGCCTATCGCATCCAGCCGGACGCGTATCAGGCCAAGGTCGACGCGTTCGTCGAGAAGTACAAGGTCGGCGAGGAAGGTCAGGCCAAGACCCCGGTGGTTCATCCGCCGGCGGGCGCGGACGTCTACCTCCAGGCTCGCCTGTGGGAATGGTATCCCGTGCTCGAACTCGAGCAGGGCAAGGCTTACCGCCTGCACCTCTCATCGCTGGATTGGCAGCATGGTTTCTCGCTGCAGCCGGCCAACATCAACCTGCAGGTCCATCCCGGTATCGATGAAGTTGTGACCATCACGCCGACCACGTCGGGCGATTTTGGCATCATCTGCAACGAATACTGCGGTATCGGCCACCACACCATGCTCGGAAAAATCCGAGTGGTGTCGGGCAAGTAAGCGAGGGGGACGCAAATGGTTGCCAAGCCCATATTCCGAGCCTGCGGCGTCACGGGTCTGAAGATCCATGACGAAGCGGAAAAGCTGATCAAGATCAACGCGGTCACCGCCATCGTGGTGCTGGCCGTCGGCGGTCTGTTTGGTCTGCTGGTGGCTCTGACCCGTTGGCCGACCGTGCACTTGCTGCCGGCCGACATGTTCTACCTGGCGCTGACCGCGCACGGTATCGACATCCTGATCGTCTGGTGCATCTTCTTTGAAGTTGCGCTGATGTACTTCGCCTCGGCCATTTTGTTGGGATCGCGCATCGCCGCTCCCAAGATGGGCTGGGTGGCGTACGCGCTGATGGTTCTGGGTGCCGCCATCACCAACTGGAAAGTCCTCGAGGGCAATTCCAGCGTGATGATGACCTCCTACGTGCCGATGCAGGCCGACCCGCTGTTCTATGTGGGTCTGATCCTGTTCGCCGTGGGTGCCCTGATCGCCTGCTTCATCTTCCTCGGTACCCTGGTCGTCGCCAAGGCCGAGAAGACCTATGAAGGGTCGATTCCGCTGGTCACCTTCGGCGCGCTGGTCGCTTGCATCATCGCCGTCTACACCATCGCCTCCGGCGCCATCATCCTGATCCCCACCTTCTTGTGGTCGGTCGGGCTGATCAGCCATATCGACCCCCTGATGTACAAGGTGGTCTGGTGGGGCATGGGCCACTCGTCGCAGCAGATCAACGTGGCCGCCCACATTGCCGTGTGGTACGCCATCGCCGCGATCCTGTTCGGCGCCAAGCCCCTGTCGGAAAAGGTCAGCCGTTGCGCTTACCTGACCTACATCTTCTTCCTGCAGATCGCTTCGGCGCACCATCTGCTGGTCGAGCCGGGTCTGTCGTCCGCCTATAAGATCTTCAACACCTCGTACGGCATGTACCTCGCCGTGCTGGGCTCGATGATCCATGGTCTGACCGTTCCGGGCTGCATCGAGGCGGCTCAGCGCAAGAAGGGCTTCAACAAGGGCCTGTTCGAGTGGCTGCGCAAGGCTCCGTGGGGCAATCCGGTGTTTTCCGGCATGTTCCTGTCCCTGATCATGTTCGGCTTCCTGGGCGGCATCTCCGGTGTCACCATGGGTGTGGAACAGATCAACATCATGATCCACAACACCATCTACGTGCCCGGCCATTTCCACGGAACCGTGGCGGTCGGCACCACGCTGGCGTTCATGGCGCTCACCTTCTTCCTGGTCCCGGTCCTGTGGGGCCGCGAGCTGATCCTTCCGGGTCTGGCCAAGTCGTCACTGGGACATGGCCTTCTCGGATGCTCCTCACGCCTTCAACTATCCCCCGGCCGCTTATCTGATGATGGGCATCGTGGGTGTGTCGGCGTGCGTGGCCGTGGTCGGTGGCGTGCTGTTCGTCCTGATCATCGTGGGTTCGGTGCTGTTCGGTAAGCCCGTGGTCCACAAGCCGGCTCCCGCCGCTTCCGCGTCGCCGCCTCCGGTGGCGTCGTATGGCAGCGCCGAGAGCTTCTCGGTTCCGGGAACCTTTACCCTGGCCCTGCTCTTCCTGACGATGTTCGTGCTCTACTACTTCGTCAACTGGAAGTATCTGGCCAGCACCTGGATCATGAGCTGATCCAGTCGGTCCGGTAAGGCGGGCGGGGCTTTCGGGCCCCGCCCGTATCCTGAAGTTAATTGCCTAGAGTAAGGGCGGGAGAGGGCAATGGTGGCGAACCTCAAGATTCTGGCTTCGGTGTTCAAGCTGCGCATCGGTGTGTTCTGCGCGCTGGCGGCCATTGCCGGGGCTTTGGTCACCAAGAATTCGCTTCCCGAGACCGGCCCGGTCCTGGCCGTCGCCCTGGCCGTGCTGCTGTCAGCCGCCGCCGCCGGCGCCTTCAATCATTATTGGGAACGCGATCTTGACCCCAAGATGGCGCGGACCCGCAACCGCCCCTTTGTCACCGGCCTGTTCAAGGCCGGTCCGGCCTGGCCCATCGGTCTGCTGGCGCTGACCGCCGCTTCGGTGGCGTTGGCCGCCTATGCCGCCAACGCCTGGGCCGCCCTGCACGTCTTTCTCGGCGCCTTCGTCTATGGCATCGTCTACACCGTCTGGCTGAAGCGCCGTACCGCCTGGAACATCGTCATCGGCGGTCTGTCTGGCAGTTTCGCCGTCCTGGCCGGTGCCGCCGTGGCGGTTCCCGGCCTCAGCCCGGAATCCCTGGTTCTGGCCCTGGTCTTATTCCTGTGGACACCGCCCCATTTCTGGAGCCTGGCCACCGCCCTCAAGGATGATTACGCCGCCGCCGGCGTGCCCATGCTGCCGGTCGTGATGAGCGAGAGCGGCACCAACAAGATCATTCTGGCCAACACCGTGGCTCTGGTGGCCTCGTCACTGCTGCCGGTCATGTTCGGTGCCGGCTGGCTGTATTTGGGCGCCGCGCTTCTGGGCGGCGGCTGGTTTCTCCACAAGAGTATCCAACTGGTCCGCCATCCCGGCCGCAAGGCGGCCATGGGGAATTTCTTCGCCTCGCTGATTCAACTGGTGCTGCTCTTGACCGCCGTCATGGTGGAGCCGCTCCTGGCTGGCTAGAAGTTGGCCATGATACGTGTAAGCGCTATGATATTGCTGGGGATTCTGTATTACGGGATCCCGGCTGCCCAAGCGGCGCCCACCGTTTCCGCCACGGCGGAGGAGGCGTTGAAGCGGTCGCGTGCCGCCGAGGGCAACGAGGTCACCTCCCATGTCCTCACCGACCAGGACGGCCATCCGGTGGACATCGCGTCCTACCGCGGCAAGCCCCTGGTGGTCAGCATGATCTACACCGCCTGCGACCACACCTGCCCGGTCACCACCCAGAACGTCGCCAAGGCGGTGGCGGGGGCGCGCAAGACCTTGGGAACGGACAGCTTTCAGGTTCTTTCCATCGGCTTCGACACGGTGCGCGACACGCCCGCCAACCTGAAGAGTTATGCCCGCAGCCAAGGCATCGACCTCAAAGGCTGGAGCTTCCTGGCCGGCGATCCGGCCACCATGGAAGCGCTGGCGGCCGAGCTTGGCTTCACCTGGTACGTGACCTCGCGCGGGTTCGACCACATCGCCCAGACCACGGTGATCGATGGCCGGGGCCATATCTACCGTCAGGTCTATGGCGAGAATTTCGAACTGCCGCTGCTGGTGGAACCGCTCAAGGATCTGGTCCTGGGACGAACGGCCGCGCTGACCTCGCTTCAGTCCATCGGTGACCGCCTACGCTTCTTCTGTACCGTCTACGACCCTCATTCCGACGCCTATCGGTTCGATTACGGCATCTTTCTCGACCTGGGCTTCGGCCTGCTGGCGGTGATGACCATCTTCTGGCTGGTGGTGCGCCTATGGCGGGAAAGCCGCGCCGCTCAGAGATGAGGGGTAAAAAAATGGAAACGAAAAGGAAATTTCGTCTTGTCTAATCCAATCAAGTCAGCCCTCAGAGCCGGGCTGTTTCGGGCCGAAAGCGCCTGGGACGGGCTGGTGGGGCGCGAAGCCAACCCCATGTACCATCTGGGGGCGATGTCTTGGTATTTCTTCTGGATCGTGGGCGCCAGCGGGCTGTACCTGTTCGTGCCCTACGACACCAGCGCCGCCCGGGCGTGGAACTCCATCGAGTACATCACGCGCGAGCAATGGTACTGGGGCGGCCTGATCCGCTCGCTGCACCGCTACGGCTCGGACGCCATGGTGCTGACCATGATGCTCCATCTGGTGCGCGAGTGGCTGCTGGACCGCTATCACGGCGCCCGCTGGTTCGCCTGGTTCACCGGCGTGCCGCTGATCTGGATGGTGTTCAGCTCGGGCATCACCGGCTATTGGCTGGTCTGGGACGAATTGGCCCAGTATCTGGCGATCGGCACCGCCGAGTGGCTGGACTGGCTGGGCATCTTCGCCCAGAGCATCGCGCGCAACTTCCTGACCCGCGGCGCGCTCACCGACCGCTTCTTCACCCTGCTGATCTTCATCCATATCGCGGTGCCGCTGTTCTTGCTGTTCGCCATGTGGATCCACATTCTGCGCATCAACCGCGCCGACACCAATCCGCCCCGGCAATTGGTGATCGGGACATCCATCATGCTGGTGGCCCTGTCGCTGATCCATCCCGCCACCAGCCATCCCGCCGCCGATCTGGGCCGCTCCACCGCCATCCTGGACCCCGATTGGTTCTTCATGGCGCTGTACCCGCTTTACGACACCAAGGGGCCGGCCATGGCCTGGGGCGTGTCCATCGGAGTGACGCTGTTGCTGTCGGTGATGCCGTGGATGGCCTTGCGCCGCAAGCGCAGCAGTGCCGCCGAGGTTCTGGCGTCTCACTGCAACGGCTGCGGCAATTGCGCCTCGGATTGCCCCTTCGGCGCCGTGACCATCAGGCCGCGCCAGGACGGTTCGCCCCATCGCGAGATCGCGGTGATGCAGCCTGATCTGTGCACCAGCTGCGGCATCTGCGTGGCCTCGTGCAACAAGTCCAATCCGTTCCTGAAGGGCGATCCCCACAAGACCGGTATCGACCTGCCCGATTTCGCCTTCGATCTGGTGGTCAAAAGGGTCTCGGCCCGTACCCATGGCCTGACCGGCCCCGGCCGGGTGCTGGTGCTGGGCTGCGATCACGGGGCTGTTCTCGATCACCTCAAGGGCCATTCGGTGGGGGTGCTGTCGCTGCCCTGTACCGGCATGGTGGCGCCGTCGGTGATCGATTACGCCCTCAACAAGGATCTGGTGGATGGCGTTCTGGTCACCGGTTGCCGTCCGGGTGAGTGCTTCCACCGCCTGGGCCCCGAATGGACCGCCATGCGTCTGGCCGGTGAGCGTGTGCCGAAACTTCGCGGCGCGGTGGACAAGGAGCGGGTCCGACTGTTCTGGGCTGCCTCCACCGAGGTCAAGGCGTTGTCGCGTGATCTGGCCGAATTCCGTGTGCAATTGGCCGAAATGCCCAAGCCGGAACGGCCGGAAGGAACTGCCAGGAGGGTCGCGGAATGATCAAGCCGCAGCATATCGCCGGCCAGATCGTGGCCTATACCGCCTTCGCGCTGATGATCGGCTATTTCGCCTCCAGGCCGGCCTACCACCACCATGCGCCGGAGAATGCCCTGCTCAAGCTGTCGCTGACCCATGCCGGGCAGCGGGTTGGCGAGTGCAAGGACCGCACTCCCGAGGAATTGGCCAAGATGCCGCCCAACATGCGCACCAAGCAATCCTGCGGCCGCGAGCGCAATGCCGTGACCCTGGAGATGGATCTGGACGGCAAGCTGGTGTTCCAGCAGACCGCGCGGCCGGCGGGCCTGTCCGCCGACGGACGGTCACGCTTCTACGATTCCCGGGAAGTGCCGGCGGGCCAGCACGTGATGCGGGTGCGCATGCGCGACGGCAACAACGCCAACATCTTCGATCAGAAGGCCGAGTTGACCGTGACCCTTGAACCCAGGCAGGTATTCGTGGTCGATTTCGACGAGGAGGACGGGAAGTTCTCGTTCCAATAACAGGAAAGCCCGCATGACGCCGCTTTGGACCACGGACACGTTGCCCGCACCGCGCCGCAGCGAGTTGCGCGGCTGGACCTTGCTGGCCATCGGCTCCCTGGCCGTGGCCGGCACTCTGGCCCTGCTGCTGGGGCTGTCGCGCACGCCAAGGGTTCAGGACTGGCTGCCATGGGGGCCGCACTTCTTCTACCGTGCCCTGGTCACCCATGTGGTCCTGTCGTTCGAAGTCTGGTTCCTGGCCGCCTTGGGCGCCTTGTCGGTGCTGGTGGCGCCACCGGGAGTCTGGGGTGACCGGCTGGGGCGCGCCGGTCTGATTCTCGGGACGGCGGGAGTTGTTCTGTTGCTGATCCCGGCCCTGGCCGATCAGGGCGAGCCCTCTTTGAACAATTACGTGCCGGTGGTGGGCCATCCCCTGTTCTATATTGGCCTGGGGGTGCACGCCGTCGGCGTCGCCCTGGCCAGCCTGCGTCTGGCGCCGCTGCTGCGGAGCCGGGTGGTGGTTCCCTTCGCCATCGCCTGTGCCGCCTTGGCCTATTGGGCGGCCCTGGCCTGTTTCGGGATTGCCTGGATTCTGATACCGGCGGGGACCGAGGCGGCCTTGTTCAACGAGCGGGTGTTCTGGGGCGGCGGTCATGTGCTGCAACTGGTCAACACCATGATTCTGATGATCGCCTGGCAGGCCTTGTCCGAGCGCCAGTTCGGGGCTGGCCCGCTTCCCGGTTCGCTGTCGCGGGCCGTCTTCGGCGCCCTGGGCCTGTTCGCCCTGGCGGCGCCCCTGGCCTATGCCACCGGCGGAGATGTGCTGGGGCTGGAGCACCGGCAGGTCTTCACCCGTCTGCTGTGGGTCGGGCTGCCCCTGCCGCCGCTGGTGATGGGAGCCGGGCTGGCCTGGAGACTGGTGGTGGGGCCGCGCGACTGGCGCTCGCCCGCCTTTCTGGCGCTTGCCCTGTCGCTATTCGTTTTCGCCATCGGCGGGATTGCCGGGTTCTTCCTGGGAGTCGCCGATACCAGGACGCCGTCCCATTACCACGCCGTGATCGGCGGGGTGCAATTGGGGCTGATGGGGATGGTGCTGGTGGTGATTTTGCCGCTGCTGGGGCGTTCGGTCCGCGCCGGCAAAGGCGTGATGCTGCAGTTCCATCTCTATGGCTGGGGGCAGCTGGTGCATGCCCTGGGGTTCTTTCTGGCGGGGGCGGCGGGCGTGCCGCGCAAGACCACCGGCCTGGACCAGGGCCTTGATACGGTCTGGAAGAAGGTCTCCATGGGCGTGGTCGGCATGGGGACCGGTCTGGCGGTGCTGGGCGGCGTGATCTTCGTTTGGATGGCGCTGGTCAGGCTGTGCAGGCGCCAGGAGGCCGATCATGCTTAAGGGTTTCGCGCCGGTGGCGCTGATTCTGGCCAGCCTGATCCTGGCCCTGGGCTGGCTGATGGGCCGTACCGGCGGCCTGGATATCCTTGCCGCCCAGAGCTACAGGGCCGATCCGTCCGAGTTTCATGGCCGCCATCTGGCCCTGTTGGCCTCCCATGGCACCGGCCAGGTGATCGACGGTATTCCGGTGGTGCGCCCGGCGCCTGGCGACGTGCCCATGCTGGTCAAGCGCTGGGAGTTCAGCCCGGCGCTGGAGCTTGAGGCGGGCAAGACCTACCGGCTGCACCTTCTGTCCGAGGACGTGGTCCATTCGGCCGCCATCGGCGAGTCCGAGGTTTTGCTCCAACCGGGTGAGGTCAAGGTGGTCACCCTGGTGGCGCCGGCTGCGGGGCGGGTCCGAATTCAGTGCGGCGAATATTGCGGTTTGGGCCATACCAAGATGATCGGCAGTATCGAGATCGTTTCCCCGTAACCTTTCGGGGCGGCGCGACGAACTTCTTTCCGAACGGGGGAAGAGGGTTGAGCGCCATGGTGGCCATTTCTTGCAATGCCGTCCTGCCGGGAGCATCTTCCGCGATGGAGGTTGTATCCGTGTCCGACGACAAAGCCCATCTCGCGCAGTGGATGCGTGCCGCCCAGGATGGTGACGGCCGGGCCTATGGCCGCTTGCTGGCCGAGATCACGCCGATCATCCGCCGGGCGGTGGCGCGGCGCTGGACCGGGGCTGAATCCGAGGACATCGTCCAGGAGGTGCTGCTGTCGCTGCATTCGGTGCGGCACACCTACGATCCGGCACGGCCTTTCCTGCCTTGGCTGTTGGCCATCGTCCAATACCGCATCGCCGATGCTGCCCGTTCTTCCGCTCGCCGGGCGATGCGGGAAACCCCGGAATGCGCATTCGAGCATGGCCTGCCCGAGGTGGCGGCGCCGGTGGCGGATGAGGTGTTCGGTGATCCTGCCGCTTTGGCTCAGGCCATCGCCGAGCTTCCCGAGGGGCAAAAGCGGGCGGTGCAATTGTTGAAAATCGAGGAGCGTTCGCTTAAAGAGGCGGCGGCGGCGACCGGCATGTCGGTGGGCGCGCTCAAGGTCGCGGTTCATCGCGGCATCAAGGCGCTGAGG
>JACQAD010000255.1 GCA_016195125.1 Magnetospirillum sp. | reverse complement strand
GAAACCTACGGCATTCGCCCCGATATGATGACGTTGGCCAAGGGATTGTCGTCGGGCTACGCCCCCATCTCGGCCTTGATGGTTAATGAGCGGGTCTACGCCCCGATCGCCGAGGAATCCGGGCGAATCGGCGTCTTCGGCCACGGCTACACCTATGGCGGCCATCCGGTCTCGGCGGCGGTGGCGGTGGAAACCCTGAAGATTTATGCCGAGCGCGACATCTTAGCCCATGTGCGTCAGGTGGCGCCGGTGCTCCAGAGCGGGCTGGCCGCCTTCAAGACGCACCCCCTGGTGGGTGAGGTCCGTGGCATAGGCCTGATCGGGGCGGTGGAATTGGTGGCGGACAAGCAGAACCGCACCCCCTTCCCGCCCGCCCAGGGGATGGGCGCCCTGGTCGTGGCCAAGGCGCAGCAAAGGGGCGTCATCCTCCGCGCCATGGGCGATTCGGTTGCGTTTGCCCCTCCCTTGGTCATTACCGAAGCGGAAATCGGCGAGATGCTGGGACGCTTCGGAATGGCGCTTGACGAAGCTCATGGCGAAATGGCCTGTCGGTAATTATGTGATAGTGCAGTTGAAAGCGCCGCCCGCATTACCGCTTGTACACTTGCGCGCGAGCTTTTCGATCCACTAGGATCGGCGACACCGGCCAGCGACCCCAGGAAAACATTGGGAGACGCCGGACCGAGGGAGGAGAGGAATGGATTACGAGCATTACTTCACCAAGCGGATCACCGACCTCAAGTCGGAGGGACGCTACCGGGTGTTCGCCGACCTGGAACGCCAGCGCGGCCGCTTTCCCATTGCTCTCAATTACCGCGACGGCGACGTGCGCGAAGTGGTGGTGTGGTGCTCCAACGACTATCTCGGCATGGGACAGCACCCCGAGGTGATCTCCGCCGCCCTGGAGGCCCTGGAACGCTGCGGCGCCGGCGCCGGCGGCACCCGCAACATCTCGGGCACCAACCACTACCATGTGCTGCTGGAAGAGGAGCTGGCCGCCCATAACGCCAAGGAAGCGGCCCTGCTGTTTACCTCGGGCTATGTGGCCAACCAGACCACCCTGTCAACGCTGGGCGCCACCATCCCCGGCTGCGTCGTCTTTTCCGACGAGCTCAACCACAATTCCATGATCGAGGGCATCCGCCACGGCCGCTCGGCCAAGCATGTCTTCCGTCACAACGACCCCGAACACCTGGATCAGCTGCTGTCGGCCTATCCGAAGGAGACGCCCAAGCTGGTGGCGTTTGAATCGGTCTATTCCATGGATGGCGACATCGCTCCCATCGCCCAGATCTGCGACGTGGCCGAAGCCCATAACGCCATGACCTATCTGGACGAAGTCCATGCCGTCGGCATGTACGGCGCCGAGGGCTCCGGCGTGGCCGAACGCGATGGCGTCCGCGACCGCATCACCATCATCCAGGGCACCCTGGCCAAGGCGGTGGGCGTGGTCGGCGGCTATATCGCCGCCTCGGCCTCCTGTGTCGATTATGTTCGCAGCTTCTGGCCGGGCTTCATCTTCTCGTCGTCCATGCCGCCGGCGACCGCCGCCGCCGCCCTGGCCAGCATCCGCTATCTGCGCGCCCATCCCGAATTGCGCGACAAGCATCAGGAACGCGCCGCCACCTGCAAGCACCTGCTGGCGGCGCGCGGTATTCCGGTTCTGCCCTCGGTCAGCCACATCGTCCCGGTGATGGTGGGCAATGCCAGCCTGTGCAAGCAGGCCAGCGACATGCTGCTCAACGATTACGGCATCTATGTGCAGCCCATCAATTTCCCGACGGTTCCGGTGGGAACCGAGCGTCTGCGCATCACGCCGACGCCCCTGCATGACGATTCCATGATGGCTCATCTGGTGGATTCGTTCTGCGCCGTCTGGGAGGAGCTGGACCTGCACAAGGCTCATCACCCCAAGAACGCCCCCAAGGCGGCTGAATAATTCAGGCTCCGACAGCTTGCTGTCAGGCTGCGACCGTAAGGTAAAGACAGTCGGGCCGAGACCTCTCCACCATGCCCTCGTTGGAGACCGGGTTTCGGTTTGACCCTCCCAAGATGAAGCCGGCGGGCTCCCCAACTCCCGCCGGCTTCTATCTTTTTATTCGTCTTCCATCGGCCGAAGGAGCTTTCATCCGCGGCGTCAGTCGGACGGAAAGAGGCTTGGCGTGAGGATGGCGGGGGGCGACCCGATCAGTACACACCCTTGGAATTGAGGTAGATGGCCGACTTGCGGTCATCGGCCAGAGTGTGTCCGACGATCCATTCCTGCAGGAAGGTCATGACCTCGGCCTCGTTATAGCCCCGGCCTTCGGCGACCGCCGCCTGCAATTCGGTCAGTTGATCCAACAATTGACGATGGCGGCTGCGATGGGTGCTGATATCCGGGTATTTATAGCGGATCATCAGCCCCTCCTCCTCGCTGAAGTGGAAACGGGCGTATTCGCGCAGCAAGCCCATGGTCTCGGCCACTTCCGGGTCGGGTATCTTGCGCTCCATGAGGTCGAGGACCGAATTGCCGATCTCGAACAGGCGCCGGTGGTGGGAATCGATGCGCTGGACCCCCACCGAATACTCGTCGTGCCATTTGATGAGGACGCGGGCATGTTCGCCGGCCTCGACCATGGCCCGGGTTCGCTTGGTGCTGGCCTCGAACAGCTTCCAGCGCACCGAAGGGATATCGCGAAGCGTCTCGGCCGGCACCGAATAGATGTCGCAGGGCTCCAGCGCCCGGACCCGCAGCAGGCTTGGCGTATTGAAGATCGCCACCTCTTCTCCGAAGAAGTCGCCGGTCTTCAGGGTTTCGAACATGTGCTCGCCCAGGAAGCGGCCGGCGCTGCCGGACTTGACCATGGCCACGCGATTATGTCCGGGTTCGATGAAAGCGTTGGCCTCCACCGCCACCCGTTCCATGCCCTGGGCGATGCGGTTGAGGGATTTGGATGACACCACCTCGCCGAACAGGCTGGTGCGCAACAGAAACTCACGATGCTCCAACAGCCGCGATACGCCGGAGAACACATTGTTATGGCGTACGAATTCGATGTAGAGCGAACACGGTATGGCCAAGGCCTGCACGAAGCTGGCGGCGCGGTAGGTCTCGGTGGCGGCGGCGCCGAACAGACCCGACAACTCACCGATCAGCGCGCCCGCCGACAGTACCGAGCGCATCTCGATCTCGATGGGGATCATCTCCACGCTGCCCGACAGCAGCAGGTAGATGTGCTCGTTGACCAGCCGTTCCTTGACCAGGATGGTGCCGGGATTGAACGTCACCACCGGATTGTTCAGCAGCACCCGGATCTGATGGCGGGGAATGCCGGGGAAATAGGCGTCCAGCGCTTCGTAGGCATAGGGCCAGATGAAATCATGGTTGGACGGGATCAGCACGTCCACGGTCCCGAACGACGCCGACGAGCCGATGGCTTTCTGGGCACGGGTATTGCGCTGGGAGGTATGGGCCAGGATGATCTTGCCCGAAGTGTCGTCGCGGAAATCGTAGGCGTCGCCATGGATCATGCCGCCGCCCACGTCGATCTTCTTGACGTCGGCCTGGACCAGGTAATCGGCGGCGACCTTGTCGAACATGGCCTGATTGATGCCCGGCACGGTCTCGTCATCGGTGACGAACCCCTGCAGAACCGACAGGCGGCAGATATCGGCGAAATGGGAATAGGTGCGAAAGCCGCCCTCCCACATGGCGCGGAAGTGGAAGATGGTGGTTTCCACCGGGTGGGGCGAAAAGACCGGCATCACTTCCAGGCCGTCGATGGAGTTCCATTGGCCTTCGATCAGCGGACAGACGTCGAAGTAATCCGAAAAGGCCGCTTCCTCGATGGAAAGCAGCGCCGCCACCTTTTTGGCCACCGAGGCCCGGACCAGCGGCGTCGAATAGTATTTCAGCTTGTGATCCGAACGGATCAGCGTGGTCAGTCCGGCGAAATGATCGTCATGGGAATGGGTATGGAAAATACCCTCGATCTCGTTGACGCCAATGCCCAGCGCGTTGAGCGAATAGAGGATGTTGGGCCCGGCATCCACCAGATAGACCTTGCCCTGAAACATGACGATGGAGGACATGGAGGGACGGTTGATGTCCCAGCCATCCCCCTCGCCGCTGTGGATCACCGCGAAATACTCGCGGCGCAAGCGATAGAAGCCCAGGGGATAGGGGGATTCGTAGGTCTCGAAAGCCGGCAGGTTGAGATCGACCACCGCCGTCTCGCCCTGGTACGAGAATTCGAAGACGTTGAACAGCATACGCCGCACGAAAACGCCGTTCCTGATCTCCACCGGCTCGTTGTCCACCACCAGGGTGTCGAGAAGGTCGCCGGGATGGCGGATATTCCCGAAGGCAAAGCGCAGCTTCATGCGCATCAGCTCTTGGGCGCGCTCGGGCGTCTCCCCGGCCTCAATCATCTCTTCCACGGTGACCAGACCGTAATTGCCGCGATAGATGTACTGCATCTGCGCCTGGACCTGATCGGCACTGCCGATCAGCATTGGCTTACAGCCGGTATTGCCCGGATGATCGGGCAGAATCATCCCCTGGCGATAGAGCATCTGCAGAACCGGGAATTCCGCCAGATTGGAGAAACTGCCGTTCTGCACCATGGCATCGGACAGCAAGATCGCATTGGGACCGGTTTCGAAGGGGATTCCGTCCTGCTCGGTGGAAACGATCAGGCCACGCTTCATCAGATGCTTGACGGCATCCGCCGGGCAGCCACACAGAACAGACACGCCGGCCTGGGGCACTTCGATCCACCAGACGCCGGTGGTCACCTCGATCTTACGCAACAAAGGCATAGCCCCCTCGCCGTCCTAAAGAGCAGGCCCGAGGGGTTCCCGCCCACCCAGCCGATCCATAATGCATATATAGCACGAGCAGGAGTGTTGGAGGCGGCGCTGATCATCGGCATCGTGATGGCCGCCACCGCCGGCGTGGACAATAGCCGCCGCTGGATCGGGGCCGGAATAGCCGCGGGCCTGATCGGCTCTGCCGTCATCGCCGGCTCGGCGGACATTCTGGCCGACGCCCTGGCCGGTTCCGGCCAGGAAGTGTTCAATGCCTCGGTCCTGGGACTGGCGGTGGTGATGCTCGGCTGGCATACGATCTGGATGAGCAGCCATGGCCGCGAGATGGCCGCCGAAATGAAGAGCGTCGGCCATGCCGTCAGCATGGGCACAAGGCCCCTATCCGTCTTGGCCGTCGTCGTCGGCGTGGCGGTCCTGCGCGAAGGCGCCGAAACCGTCCTGTTCATCTTCGGCATCAGCGCCTCGGCCCAGGACAGCGCCCTGTCCACGGCCGCCGGCTGCGCCATCGGCCTGGGCGCCGGAGCCACGGTCGGCGCCTTGCTCTATCGCGGCTTGCTGGCCATTCCACACCGGCATCTGTTTTCCGTCACCACCTGGCTGGTGACCCTGCTGGCCGCCGGCATGGCCGCCCAAGCCGTATCCTATCTGGCCGCCGCCGGATTGTTCGAGGTGGCGACCCAGCCCCTGTGGGATTCGTCCTGGCTGCTGCCGGAAAGCAGCATCGGCGGGCGCCTGCTTCACACCCTGATCGGCTATATGGACCGCCCCAGCGCCAGCCAGCTGGCCGCCTATGGCCTCACCCTGATCGCCATCACCGGCCTGGCCCGGATGGCGGGCGGCCGAACAGCCTAGTTCCGCGCGATTTCCCGCCGCGCCGATTGAGAGAGGTCGGCTCCGGCCGGTGTGGAAGACCCGGCCGGAGCTCGATGCGCTGCGGGTGGCGGCGGGGCTTCCGCCGCCATCAGTTTGAGCAGCGCAACCTGCTCGTCCACCTTGGCCTGGATGTGGGCGAGCTGGTCTGGTGACAGGTGGCGGTACTTGCCGATCATCTTGACATAGGCCGCCACCGGCAGGGCGTTATCCGGCGAACGGGTAAAGCGCAACCCGGTGCTGTTGGTGTATTCCCACAGCGGATTGAAATTGCTGTCCACGCTCATACGGCAGGCGTCGATGACCTTGGACGACGGAATGCGCCAGCCCGTCGGGCAGGGCGAATAGATGTGAAGATAGGCGAAGCCTTCGAACGAAGCCTCGATGGCCCGGTCCAGCTTCTCGTAGAGATCCTCCATGTAGCCGGTGGACGCGGTCGCCACATAGCGGCAGCGGTGCGCCGTCATGATCATGGGCAGGTTCTTGGCGTCCTGGGTCTTGCCCTGCATGTGCTCGCCCACCGGAGTGGTGGAGGTCCACGAGCCGTAGGGCGTGGTTCCCGAGCGCTGCATGCCGGTATTCATGTAGCCTTCGTTGTCGACGCAGACATACAGGATCTTCTCGCCCCGCTCGGCGGCGCCCGAGACGGCATGGAAGCCGCAATCGGCGGTGCCGCCGTCGCCGGCCAGGGCCATGACCACGATATCCTTGCGCCCAACCTTGTCGTAATAGCGTCGGATGCCCGACAGCATGGAGGCGGTATTGGTCAGCAGCGGATGGAAGACCGGCACCTTGGTCCCGGTCTTGCCGTTATAGCCCACCGAGCCCATGCCGGGAATGCAGCCGGGCGGCGTCGCCAGCACGGCATTGCGGCCGATCTTGCGCATGGCGTGGCGCATGATCAGCTCGGAATTGCAGCCCTGACAGCCCGACAGGCCGGGCACGAACAGATCTTCCTTGCCGCCGTATTCGTTGAAGATGGAGCCGGCCTTGCGGAATTCCAGCGCCCCGGTGGGGCAGGATTTGACGCAGGCGGGGTCACCCTCGCACTGGTCGCACTTGGCGACGCGAGACACCGAGGCGTCCACCGCGATGCCGCCATAGGCGCAGCCGGCCGTGCACAGCAGGCAATCCACGCATTTATCCGAAGCCCAGCCGATAACGCCCGAGCCCGCATGCTTGTCCAAAGCGCCCGAGGGGCAGACCTGGACGCATTTGGGATCGCCGCACTGGCGGCAGATGGCCAGTTCGAAGGCCCCGGCCTTGGCGCCGGGCACGATGGACAGACGGGCTTCGCCGCCCTTGGCCTCGGAGCAGGAGGTCATGCAATCGCCGCAACCGTCGCAAAGCGATGCCTTGAAGGTGATGCTGTCGAACGCCGCGCCCATTCTTACCTCCACTGCTCGCTCATGAGCCGGCGTCCGGTTTCCACCGGGCGGGCCAGGAACGCATCCTTGCATTGCGACAGATCGATTCTGCGGCGGATCAATTCCCCCATGATGCCCACGTCGAAGGGCTGGTCGACGCTGGCGACCCCCACCAGTCGGTTGCCTTCCAGCACCAGCCGGCGATAGCCCCCCTCCTCGCTTTCCACCGTCTCGACCGCCTCGGTGGCGGTGGCGCGGCCGATGGACAGGGCCACCCGGCCGAAGAAGCGATAGGTGTTGACCGCGAGCCCGCCGGGATATTCCTTGCGATAGGGGTCACCGGCCATGCCCTGGCCAGCGATCTTGCCCTGCTCCACCGCCGTGGGGATGATGCCGATCAGGGCCTGGCTGCCGCTATGGAAGTCGGTGGCCTGGGCCACGTCGCCCGCCGCCCAGACCCCGTCCGCGTTGGTGCGCATGAGATCGTCCACCAGCACCCCCTTGTCCAGGCTGATTCCCGAGCCCTCCAGCCAATCGGTGACGGGACGCACGCCGGTGGCCACCAGCAGCAGATCGGCGGCGATCACGCTGCCGTCGTCCAGGGTGACGCGGCAATCCGGCCCCGCCACCTCGACCACCTTGCGGCCCAGCCGGAGCTCGACCCCATGCTGAGTGAAGGCGCTTTCGATGCGATCCGAGGCCTTGGCGTCGAAATAGCCGGGCAGGACATGGGTCTGCATCTCCACCACCGAGACCTTCAGCCCGGCCTCCGCCAGGTTCTCGGCGGCGTGCAGCCCGACCAAACCGGCGCCCAGGACGACGGCGCTCTTGGCTGCTCCCATGGCGGAGCGCAGGCCCTGGGCATCGGCCAGGGTGCGCAGCACGTGATACCCGACCCCATCCAGCCCCTTGACCGGCGGAATGACGGGAGCGGCGCCGGTGGCGATCAGCAGCGACTGGTAGCGCCAGACCTCGCCGGTTTCCAGGCTCACCGCCTTGGCCTTGGTGTCAAGGGACACGGCGCGGGCATTGGGCACATAGGCGCAATTGTTGGCCGCGAAAAAGCCGGGATCGCGCAACAGCACCTTGTCCGGGGCCGACCGGCCCGACACCACATAGGGCAGGATGGTGGGCGAATACGGCAAGGCCGCATCACGGGTCAGCATGGCCATGGAGCCATCCGGGTCATGCAGACGGATCGCCCGCAGGGCTTCCAGGGCAGCGTGACTGGAGCCGACGAGAAGGTATTTTGCCTCGGGCATGCTTGACCTCCTCAATCGTGTTCGTTCAGCCAGGCCGGCTGGGTGGCCATCTCGCCGGCGGCCAGCCGGTTGGTGCGGTCGATGGCCTTGGCGAAGTGCTCCACCGTGATGTCCGCCCCCGCCAGTCCGCCGATGAAGCTCATGATGGGAATGCGCACCGGCAAGGCATAGAGCGCCGCCAGTACCTCCTGGAACACCGGGCCGGAATTCCAGCCGAAATTGACGGCACGATCGACCACGCCGATGGCCTTGACCTTGGCCAGTGCCTTGGCGATGTGGGCGATGGGGAACGGGCGGAACGTCTTGATCTTGACCAGGCCGATCCGATGGCCGTCCAGGCGGGCCTCGTCCACCGCGTCCTTGGCGGCGCCGGTCATGGAACCGATGGTGACCAGCGCCGTCTCGGCGTCGTCCATGCGGTATTCCTCGATCAGCGGCGACCAATGGCGGCCGGTGCGCCGCCCCCAATCGGCATGGGCATCCTCGATGATCTGAAGCGCATTCTGCATCCCCGAGCAGATACCCTTGCGGTATTTGACGAACAGCGAGGGGCCGATCCCGCCGGCGCCGCCGGTCAGCGGGTCCACCGCCATGGGGCGCTCGGGGTCGAGACAGGCGTGCCAATTGACCTGCTTTTCGCCCAAAAACGAGTCCACCACCTCCTGGGGGGGGAGTTCGACCCGAGCCACGCCGTAGGACAGGTAATTGCCGTCATGATTGACGTTGACCGGCAGCATGACGTCGGGATGCTCGGCCACCTTGTAGGCGATGGGAATGGTGTCGAGAATTTCCTGCTGGGTTTCGCAATACATGTGAATCCAGCCCACTTCCTTGACGGTCATGGCGTCCTGCTGGCCGCCCCAGACGCAGGTGGGCGACACCGAGTCACGGGTGACCAGGGACACCACCATGGGCAGACGCAGGCCCGGCGTGCGGAAATAAGGCTCGAACATGAAGGCCAACCCCTGGGCCGAGGTGGCGGTATAGGTCCGCGCCCCGGCCAGACAGGCGCCGTGCAGCACCGACAGCACCGTATGCTCGCCCTCCACGTCCATCAGGTCGGCGCTCATGCGGCCGTCGGCGATGAACTGGGCCAGATACTCCACCAGCGAGCTTTGCGGCGTGATGGGATAGACGGCGACCATGTCGGGACGCGACAGACAGGCCCCCCAGGCGGCGGCTTCGTTGCCGTCACAGACGATGTATTTGGGTTTAGCCTGCAATACCGCAGACATCAGGCTGCCTCCTCGACCATGCTGATCGCACGGTGCGGACATTCCTGCGCGCAGATCCCGCAGCCCTTGCACG
>JACQAD010000035.1 GCA_016195125.1 Magnetospirillum sp. | reverse complement strand
TCGCCGATCTTCTGGGCGGCGGCGGACAGGCCCTCGATGGTGGAATCGGCGGTCTGAACGCCGTCCACGGCCTCCTGGGTGATGCGGGTGGTGTCCTGGACCCGGCGGCTGATCTCGTGGGTGGAGGCGCCCAACTCCTCGGCGGCGCTGGCCACGGTCTGGATGTTGGACGACGCCTCCTCGGCGGCGGCGGCGACGGCGGCACTCTGGCGCGAGGTCTGCTCGGCGGCGGCGTGCAGGCTGGTGGAGGTGGTATGGACGTTCTGCACCGTCGAATCCACCTTGGCGATCACCCGGCGGATCATGACGTCGAAATCGGCGGTCAGCAGCTCGCGCTTGCGGCCGCGGGCCACTTCCCGCTCCTGTTCGGCGCGGGCTTCCTGTTCCAGGCGTTCGGCCTGGATCAGGCCTTCCTTGAAGATCTGGACCGAGCGGGCCATCTCGCCGATCTCGTCCTTGTTGTCGGTGGCGGGAATGGTGACGCTCTTGTCGCCGCCGGCCAGCCTGGTCATGGTCTCGGTCATGGACACCACCGGCTTGACGATGCTGCCGGCGATCAGCCCGGCCAGCGCCAGTCCGACGACAAAGGCGCCGACCGACAGAGTCACGGCCAGGCTCAAGGCGCTGTTCATGCTGGAAACGGTGTCGTGCTTGATGGAATCGAGCGCCGCCAATTGGGACGTGCGGGTATCGTCGGACAGTTTGGCGATGTCGCGGGCTTCGTCACGCATGATCTCGTTGACCAGCTTATCCACGGTCAAGGTGGCCTCGACCACCTGATCGAAGGCGACGGCGTAGGTTTCGGTCAGAGCCCCCACTTCCCCGGCCAGACGCTTGCGGGCGGGATTGTGAAGGCGCGCTTCCAGCGGACGGGCGAGCTTGACGAACACCGCCAGGCGCTCCTTGACGCTATCGGCCAGCTTCTGGCTGGGGCGGGCCATGAAGCGGCTGGCCTGCAGGCGGGTCAGCATCAGAGCTTCCTGGGCCTGTCCGGCCATGGCGGCGGCTTCGAAATCGCCATCGGCCATGGCCGAGGAAATGATGCTCGACAGATCCTCGCGGGCCTTGGCGCCCATCACGTTCATTTGTTCGGTCAGCAGCTTCTCGCGCCGTGTCCGGGCCTCGACAACCTTCTCGAAATTGGCGGCATAACCGTCCAGGTCGGCGGAAATCTTTTTCAGATTGTCCAGACGGGTGGGGTCGATGGTGTCGGCGATGGCCTGTGACAGCGTCTTGCGGATCTCGGCGAACAGATCCCGCGCCTTGGTGGCGTAGACAAGCTCGCCGGTTTCGGAAAAGACCCGCGTATTACGCCGGGCTTCGTTGAATGTTCCCACCAGCACCGCCACCCGGACGGCGTTGTCACCGACCTTGGCGTATTTCTCGACCTGAGTGGTGGCGGAGCTCAGCCCATTGGCGCCGATGACGGCGACCAGGGCCAGCAAGGCAAGGACAAGACCAAAGCCGAGAAAGATTCTGACCTTGACGGTGAAGTTGGACAGAGTCTGATCAAGAGCCATGGGATACCTGCCTTTTTCTATGCGCTAAGTATGCTAACTGGGGATTGGTCATCCATGCCGCAAGGCGTAAATTTATTTCCAACCTGGAATATAAGGAACATGAAAAATAGAGTAATCAATTGGGCGAACGGCGTAGGCATATATCCAAAAAATGAAGGGGCGCCCCGCCGGGGACGCCCCTTCTCGATCTGCAGGCTTCCGCCACCTATCGCCGCAGATCGATCTCGACACCGGGCTCGCCCGAGAATTCCACCAGAATGTCCTCGTCACGGACGATGTATTGGCAGGCCAGACGATAGGGCGGGGGCATATCGTTGGTCTCGGTATTGTCCAGCTGGGCCTTGGTCATCTTGCCGTTCACCGACAGGGTCAGCTTTTCCTTGTCGGTCAGGTGAATGCCGTGGGGCGCCTTGTCGTCAAGGATGGTCACCTTGATCAGGCACGAGCCGCACTCGCCATCCTGGCACTGGCAGGGCAGGGCAATGCCGTGCTGCTTGGCTACGCCCAGCAGGGTCTTGTTGTCGCCGGCCACCGCATAGACGGTGATGTTCTTTTCCAGGGTCGGCGCGCTGAAGGTCACATTGGCCATTTTTGGTCCTCTCCAAGGGTGGTGGTTGGTTCAGTCCGGCCTGGCCGCGCTCATCAGCGCGACGGCTTCGGCCAGGGGCATGAACAGCGGGGTAATACCCTCCAGTTCCAGGAACCGGAGCTCGTTGCGGGTCAGATCCTCGGGCACCACGGCATAACGGGGGCCGCCCGAACGCTTGGTGATCTGGCGGGCGAAGGTGCGCAGAATCTGGTCGTAGAAGCGGCAGCCCAGGAAGACGAAGCCGCGCCCGGACCGGCGGTCCTTGACCGCCTGGGGAATGGGGGTCTGGATGTCGATATCGGTCAGAACCTCGACGTAATCGGAATCCGACACCAGGATGTCGCCGGTGGGCTGGGCGGCGCCGTGGGGCTTGTAGAGAATGGTGCGCCAGCCTTCCGCCACCTCGTCGGGGACGGTGGAGCCGTCGGCGCCCACGGCGCGATACCAGACGCCGCCATCGATGCGCCTTGCCTTGGAGCAGCCCTGGACCTGACCCCAATCCTCGCGGCCCTGGGCCGTCAGGGCGGCGCGCATGGTGCCGTCATACCAGGTGTCGACGATCAGCGGCAGCTTGGGCAGTCCGGCCAGCCAGGTGTACAGCGCGTTGGGCGGCGGCACCGGCTTGAAGAACTCGGCCATCAGCTTATCGACGGTGACCCGGTGCTTGTGGGTCTCGATATACTGGGCGGCATGCCACAGGTTTTGCTTGATGCGACCGGGAACGCCCACCCGCGAGGCCAGGAGCAGGGCCAAGGCCCGCGCCCCCACCGGAACCGGTGGTTCGGCCTCCATGTTCAGCACATCGGGCCCCAGGAAGGGGATCAGGTTGCCTGCCGCCATCTCGGCACCAATTCCGCCGAGCAGCGAAGCGGGGGAGTCCAGCATGGTCGCGTCCTCCGTTCCGGGATTTATTCGTCGCCGCCTGAAAGCTTGCGGGCTTCGACGGTGATGGGCAGCTTGGTGTCGACCGGCATCTCCGGCATGGCGAAGGTCCAGCCATTGGCGATCTTGATCCAGCCACCCCAAATGGTGTCCTTCTCGGCCTCGACCACCAGTTCTTCCAGATCCTTCTTGGGGACGTAGATTTCGTATTTCTCGCCAACCTTGCGCAGCATGACCTTCATGAGGCGATCCTCTCAGCCGCAGGAGTTTCCTCGGCGGGTTGCAGTTCGTGGGCCCGCATTCCGACCAGTCGCTCGCTCTCGATGAAATCGATGGCGTAGACGTAGAAGCGGTTGAGATATGTCCCCACCTGGGTGACGTAGCCGACCTCGCCCTTGCGGATCAGGAATTCGCCCATTGCCGCGCCGGGATAGGTGCCGTCATTGCGCACGTCCTTCAGACTGACGACCTTGTCGCCACGCTCATAGGCCGGCTGGTCCCACAATTCGAAGTGTTCGTCGCTCATGGCGGCACCCTTTCCCGATGATGGCGTCAAGCCTGGACGATGCAGCCCTCGACCGGGCACACGGCCTGGCACTTGGGAGCGTCGCCGTCACACTCGGTGCAGCCCGACGCCTTGATGGTGTAGACGTCGTTCTTGATGGAGATGGCGGCGTTGGGGCACTCGAATTCGCAAGCGCCGCAAGAGGTGCATTCGGAAGCGATGATCTGAAGGGCCATGATGATCTCCTTTTCTTTTCTAGACTGACTGGTCAGGCAATTGAGGCGTTGTCGGATTGGCTGCCGAAGCGTTCGGCGTACCAGCCGGCCACCGCCGTCTCGATATATTCGAAGGGATAGGCATCGACGGCTTCGATGCCGGCTTTCTTGAGATCGTCCTTGGGACAGCGGCCGATCTTGGCGACGAAGACCGTATCGATGCCTTCCAGGGCCGCCAGGACCACGTCGAGCTTGTCGTCGTCGCCATAGCCGCCGACGCAGTAATTGTCGGCCTTGCGATGGCCCGAGAAGCGGACGCCCTTGGCATCGACCTCGAACACCTGGAATTCCTTGGCGTGGCCGAAATGCTGGTTGATGCGGCCGCCGCCCTTGGTGCAGATGGCGACCAGCTTGGCCGGCGCCTCCTCGACGGTCTCGGCCAGTTCGGCCTTGGCCACGTCCAGGGCCTTGTTGCGATCGGCGCGCTCGCGCTCGACCACTTCGCGGTAGAGGCGACGGGGCTCGGGATCGTAGGCGGCGATCTCTTCGGGCAGCTTGTCCAGGGTGAAGTCCTGGGACAGATCCTCGCCCAGCATGCCGACGGCGTCGGCCCGGCACTGGCGGCAGTGACGCATGAGGTTGGCGCCGCCGGCCAGGGCGTCCTGAAGCTCCTTCAGTTCGGCGGGCTTGGGGCCGCGCTGACCCGAAAGGCCGAAGGCGGTGCCGTGGGCGGCGTCGGAAATCAGCGGCATGACGTTGTGCAGGAAGGCACCGCGCGCCTTGATCTCCTTGTTGACCTCGATCAGGTGCTTGTCGTTGATGCCGGGGATCATCACCGAGTTGATCTTGGTGAGAATGCCCTTGGCGGTCAGGCCTTCCAGGCCCTCCATCTGGCGCTCGTGCAGGATGCGGGCGCCCTCGATTCCGGTGTAGCGCTTCCCCTTGTAGTAGATCCAGGGATAGATCAGGGCGCCGATCTCGGGATCGACCATGTTGATGGTGATGGTGACGTGGTCGATATTGTGCTCGGCCAGCTCGTCGATATGGTCGGGCAGCATCAGGCCGTTGGTCGACACGCAGTATTTCAGGTCGGGCAGCAGCTTGGACACCTCGCGGAAGGTGGCCGAGGTCTTGCGCCAGTCGAACATGGAATCACCAGGGCCGGCGATGCCCAGGACCGAAAGCTGCGGCACCTTGACCGCCACGGCGGCGACCTTGCGCGCCGCCTGCTCGGGCGTCAGCTTCTCGCTGGTGACACCGGGGCGCGACTCGTTGGCGCAATCGTATTTCCGGTTGCAGTAATTGCACTGGATGTTGCAGGCCGGGGCCACCGCCACATGCATGCGGGCGAAATAGTGGTGGGCTTCCTCGGAATAGCAGGGGTGGTCCTTGACCTTGTCCCAGATATGGGCGGGCATGTCGCCTTGGGCCTGATCCGAGCCACAGGACTTGGACGAGCAGCCGCCGGCTTCAGCAGCGGGCGCGGCGGGGGCAATGCGCCCACGGGCGATATCGTTCAGGGAGATGACGTTGCTGGACACCGGCGGCCTCCTCGTCAGGGGTCTATGCCGGGATCTTTGCAATGATGATGCCAATTGCCGCGCTGCGGTAAATGGCGGAAACGCTGGGGTTTGGCCTTTGTCGCATCCCCGACACCGAAGTGGGGGATGCGACAATCATCCTTTCTTTGTCATCCCGAGCCCTTAGCCGACGATCTTCTTCGCCAGCATCTCGTTGACCATGGCCGGATTGGCCTTGCCCTGGGTGGCCTTCATCACCTGGCCGGTGAACCAGCCGAGAAGAGTGGTCTTGCCCTCCTTGACCTGGGCAACCTTGTCCGGGTTGGCGGCGATGACCGCATCGACGGCGGCTTCGATGGCGCCGGTATCGGTGACCTGCCGCAGGCCCTTTTCCTCCACCAGCAATGCCGGGGCCTTGCCGGTTTCCACCATCAGGGCGAAGACGTCCTTGGCCAGACGGCCCGACAGCGTCCCATCCTTGATGAGGTCGATGAGGGCGCCCAGATCGGCGGCGCTGACCGGTGGGTTGTCGATGGTCTTGCCCGTCGCGTTGAGGGATGCGAAGAAATCGCCCATCACCCAATTGCAGGCGATCTTGGAATCGCGGCCCTTGGCCACGGTCTCGAAGAATTCGGCCGAGGCCTTTTCCGCCACCAGCACGCCGGCATCATAGGCGTTGAGGCCGTATTCGGCCATGAAGCGGGCCTTCTTGTCGTCGGGCAGCTCGGGCAGGCCGGCCTTGATGGTGTCGACGAAGCCCTGCTCGATCACCAGGGGCAGCAGGTCGGGGTCGGGGAAGTAGCGGTAATCGTGGGCCTGCTCCTTGGAGCGCATGGACCGCGTCTCGCCCTTGACCGAATCGAACAGGCGGGTTTCCTGGCGGATGGTGCCGCCGGCTTCGTAGACGTCGATGTGACGCCGGGCCTCGTACTCGATGGCCTGCTGCACGAAGCGGATGGAATTGACGTTCTTGATCTCGCAGCGGGTGCGCAGTTCGGTCTCGCCCACCGGACGGACCGAGACGTTGGCGTCGCAGCGCATGCTGCCTTCCTGCATGTTGCCGTCGCAGGTTTCCAGATAGCGCAGGATCGAGCGCAGCTTGGTCAGATACTGACCGGCCTCTTCCGGGCTGCGCAGATCGGGCTTGGAGACGATCTCCATCAGCGCCACGCCCGAGCGGTTGAGGTCGATGAACGACTTGGCCGGGTGCATGTCGTGGATGGACTTGCCGGCGTCCTGCTCCAGGTGCAGGCGCTCGATGCCGACGGTGCGGGTGGAGCCGTCGGGCAAATCCAGGATCAGCTCGCCCTCGCCGACGATGGGCTGGTCGAACTGGCTGATCTGGTAGCCTTGGGGCAGGTCGGCGTAGAAGTAGTTCTTGCGCGCGAACACCGAGGTCAGGTTGATCTTGGCCTTGAGCCCCAGGCCGGTTCGCACCGCATGCTCGACGCAGATGCCGTTGATCACCGGCAGCATGCCGGGAAAGCCCGCATCCACGAAGCTGACCTGGGTGTTGGGCTCGGCCCCGAATTCAGTGGCGGCGCCACTGAACAGCTTGGCCTTGGAGATGACCTGGGCATGGACTTCGAGACCGATGACGATCTCCCAATCACCGGTTTCGCCCTGAATGATGTACGCCATGTCAGCAGCCCTCCGGGCGGGCGGTAAAGTTGGCGGCACTTTCCATCACGCCCGCCACCTTGAACACCGTCTCTTCGTCAAAGGGCCGCCCGATCAGCTGCAGACCCAGCGGCAGCCCGTCGGCGGACAGGCCGGCGGGAAGCGACAGGCCGGGCAGACCGGCCATGGAGGTGGGAATGGTGAAGACGTCGTTCAGCCACATGGTGACCGGATCGTCGGTCCCCTCGCCCATGCCGAAGGCGGCCGAGGGGGCGGTGGGGGTCAGGATGACGTCGACGCTCTTGAACGCCTCGGTGAAGTCCTGGGCGATCAGGCGCCGTACCTTCTGGGCCTTGGCGTAATAGGCGTCGTAATAGCCCGCCGACAGCACATAAGTGCCGATCAGGATGCGGCGCCGCACCTCGGCGCCGAAACCGGCGGCGCGGGTGTTCTTGTACATCTCGTCCAGGGTCTTGCCCGGCACCCGCTGACCAAAGCGCAAGCCGTCATAGCGGGCCAGGTTGGACGAGCATTCCGCCGGAGCGATGATGTAATAGGTGGGCAGGGCATATTTGGTGTGGGGCAGGGAAATCTCCACCGGAGTGGCGCCCGCCGCCTTCAGCCATTCGATGCCCTGTTCCCAAACCTTGGCCACTTCCTCGGACAGGCCGTCGGGGCGATATTCCTTGGGAATGCCGACCTTGAGGCCGCGGATGTCGCCGGTCAGCGCACGCTCGAAATCAGGCACCGCCATGTTGACCGAAGTGGAATCCTTGGGATCATGCCCGGCCATGGCGCCCAGCATGATGGCGCAGTCGCGCACCGTGCGGGCCATGGGGCCGGCCTGATCCAGCGACGAAGCGAAGGCGACGATGCCCCAGCGCGAGCAGCGGCCATAGGTCGGCTTGATGCCGGTGATGCCGCAGAACGCCGCCGGCTGGCGGATGGAGCCGCCGGTATCGGTGCCGGTGGCGGCCATCACCATGCGCGCCGCCACGGCCGCGGCCGAGCCACCCGACGAGCCGCCGGGAACCAGCTTGGCCTTGGGATCGGAATTCTTTTTCCAGGGATTCTCCACGGCGCCGAAATAGCTGGTCTGGTTCGACGAGCCCATGGCGAATTCGTCGAGATTGAGCTTGCCCAGACTGACCGCGCCGGCCGCCTTCAGCTTGGCCGAGACGGTGGATTCGTAGGGCGGCTTGAAGCCTTCCAGGATATGGCTGGCCGCCGTGGTCTGCACACCTTCGGTACAGAACAGATCCTTGATGCCGATGGGCAGGCCTTCCATAGCCCCGGCGGTACCGGCCTTGATCCGCATGTCGGACTCCTTGGCGGCGGCCAGCGCCAGCTCGGGAGTCTCGACGATGAAGGCGTTGAGCCCGCGCTTGGCCTCGACGGCCTTGATATGCGCGGCGGTCAGCTCCACGGCGGAAAACTCGCCCTTGGCCAGCTTGTCGCGGGCCTCGGCCAGGGTCAGATCGGTCAGGGTGCTCATTCCACCACCTTCGGAACCGTGAAGAAGCCCTCGGCGGCCTCGGGGGCGTTGGCCAGGATCTTGTCCGGGTAGCCGCCATCGTTGACCACATCGGCGCGCAGCGGCGCGGTGATGTCGGCCACCGAACTCATGGGCGCCACGCCGTCGGTGTTGACCTCCGACAGCTGCTCCACGAAGTGCAGGATATTGGACAATTCGCCGGCGAGGTGGTCGAGTTCCTCGTCCTTGACGTCGATGCGCGCCAACTCGGCGATGGCGCGGACAGTGGCTTTGTCGAGCGACATGGGCCTGGAAATCTCCGCAAAAATTGGGTGCCGGACGTTAGCATCCGGGCCAGGACGGTGCAAGCGGGGCAGGATGCCTCAGGACCAAGATACTCTCCCATCCCCCTCTCCCCTTGCGGGAGAGGG
>JACQAD010000242.1 GCA_016195125.1 Magnetospirillum sp. | reverse complement strand
GTCATCCCCAACAGCCTGATGCGCCACGTCCTGACATCGGGCATGCCGATCCTGCTCGACATCATGGCGTTCGGCGAGCGCTCCTTCGTGGTCACCCGCGTGCCGCTCAAGGACGAGGCCGGACAGGTGATCGGCGCCGTCGGCTTCGTTCTTTATGACCGCCCCGAATACCTGAAGCCCCTGGTGTCCAAGTTCACCACCCTGCAGGAGGAGTTGAACCGGGCCAAGCGCGAGCTGGCCGGCGCCCGGCGGGCCAAGTACACCTTCTCGCAATTCCTGGGCACCAGCGAGCCGGTGCGCGAGGTCAAGCGGCTGGCCCGCAGCGCCGCCCAGATGGATTCCACCGTCCTGCTGCTGGGCGAGACCGGCACCGGCAAGGAATTGCTGGCCCACGCCATCCATGCGGCCAGCGTCCGGGCCGATAAGCCCATGGTCACCATCAACGTCGCCGCCGTGCCCGACACCTTGCTGGAAGCCGAGTTCTTCGGTGCCGCGCCGGGGGCCTATACCGGCGCCGACCGCAAGGGCCGCGACGGCAAGTTCAAACTGGCCGATGGCGGCACCTTGTTCCTGGACGAGATCGGCGATATGCCGCTGGCCCTGCAATCCAAGCTGCTGCGGGTTCTGCAGGAGCGCGAGATCGAGCCCCTGGGCAGCAACAAGATCATCCAGGTGGATGTGCGCATCATCGCCGCCACCAGCCGCGACCTCGCCGCCCTGGTCCGCGCCAATCAGTTCCGGGCCGATCTTTATTACCGCCTCAACGTGGTGCCCATCACCCTGCCCCCCCTGCGCCAGCGGGTCGAGGACATCGAAAGCATCGCCGAGGCCATCCTCGAGCGCCTGTGCATGCGGACCGGCACCGGCCAGCGCGAGCTGGATCACTCGGCCGTTGCCGCCCTGTCGGCCTATGACTGGCCGGGCAATGTCCGCGAATTGTGCAATATCCTGGAGCGGGTGGTGGCCATGACCGACGCCCCGGTCCTGACCAGCGGCCATCTCCGCGCCATCCTGCCGCTCACCGCCGACCCGGGCGAGGCCGGGACGGACGAATCCTCGCTGAATGCCGCCATGTCCCAGGCCGAGCGCAAGGCCATCATCGCCGCCCTGTCGCGGGCCGGTGGCGTCAAGGCCCAGGCGGCCAGGCTGCTGGGCATCTCGCGGGCGTCCCTCTACGAGCGGATCGCCGCCCTGGGCATTGGCTAGAGATCACACCGCCAGATGGAAGCTGGTATTATCCAGCGCCGAGGTGTTGACGCCTTCCAACGTGCCGACCTGATGGGAGTTGGCATTGGTGGCCGCCCCCATATTGGTGGTGTGCCACAATTCCACATGCCCGCCATTGTCGATGGCGACGATACCGTCGGTGCCGCTGCCGAAGTTCTGAGAGGTGCCGGACATGGTGGTACTGCCCTCGGCATAATTGGCGCCGGTGGTCAGAGTGCCGCTGGTGCCCAGGTGGAACTCGGCATCGGACAGTTTGAAGCTGTCGGACCCGGTGCCGAAATCGGTGATGGTGGTGCTGGTCGAGCCGCCGTCATGGAGAACGAAAGTGTCGGCCCCGGACCCGCCGGTCAGAGTCGATGACCCGACGCCGCCGTTGAGGGTGTCGGCAAAGTCCGAACCCTTGATGACGGTGAAATTGCTGATGTGGTCGGTCCCGCCGAAGCCGTTGCTGGCCGTCCCCGCATCCAGATCGACGGAAACTCCCGACCCGGCATGGGAGTAATCCAGGGTATTGACGCCGCCGCTGCCATTGATGGTATCGCCGCCGGCCGAGCCGTAAACGGTATCGTTGACCAGGGAACCGGTGATGGTATCGGCGAAATCAGAGCCCATCACGGCTTTGATGTTGAACAGGAAATCATGCCCGGCCCCGTGATAGGCGGTGCTGTTGTAAAGGTCGATGGTCACGCCGGCCAGTTGATCCTGGTAGGAGGCAACGACGCCGCCGGCGCCGCCGACGGTCCCGTCCAGGAAATTGTTGCCGTCTCCGCCTTCCAGCCAGGTATTGCCATAACCGGCGACCAGGGTGTCATTGCCGGAACCGCCGTGGATTCCGGTCATGATCGAGGACAGGGTCACGGTCTCGGTGCCGCCGATGGTCACCGTCCCGAAAAGCATATCCGCAACGATATCGCCGCTGGCCTTGTGGAAATCGACGGTATCGTGGCCGGTGCCGGTGCCATCCATGGTGGTCACGCCGCTGACCCACACCAGGGTGTCGTCGCCGGTATTGCCGGTCAGAGTCGTATCACCGGCCTTGCCCACCACCATGTAATCCTGTCCGCCCGTGACGGCGCCGCCGGTAGCGACGACTTTCTCGGTGTGGCCGGAGGGACTGAGCAGGGTGTCGACCGTATCATTGACGATGGTGACGGTGTGGCCGCCCTGCATGGTCAGCACCATGTCGGAGCCGTTCCAGGACATATCGCGCACCACCGATTCCGCGCTCCGGCCGGTGATGTTCATGGACAGGGTGCCGGTGCCGCCGGTGCCGTCGAGCACCAGATCGGCGGACGGAAGCCCGGTCAGGGTAAAGGCATCGGCGCCGCCGCCGCCATTGACGGTGACGGCCGCGCTGCCGTCGGCGCTGAAACTGTCGTTGTGGCTGGTGCCGGTCAGCACTTCCACGTTGGTGATCGTGTCGGAGGTGCCGCCATGGACCACCGTGGCGGAAGAACCGGTGACGCTGGCCGTGATGCCGCTGGCCAGGGGGGCATAGCTGACCGTATCGGTCCCGGCCCCGCCATCGATGCTGTGACTGCCGGCGCCGACTTGCAGCACGTCGTTGCCGTTGCCCATGATGACGGAATCGATGCCCAGGCCGACGGTGAACGAATCGGCCGCGCCGGTGCCGGTCAGGACGACCGGAGTGGCGCCGCTGCCGTCGGCGCTGAAATGCCTGGTGAAGATGCCGTTCAGATTGCCGTCCTGGCCATCCGATTGCCAGGCGACGACGAAGCCGCCATCGTTGGTGGCGGAGATGGCCGGAGATTGCTGATTGCCGGCGGTGACGGTGTTGACCAGAATCTCATCGCTCACGGCATTGCCGGAGGCGTCGAAGATCCGGCCGACGATGCCGTCGCCACTGCCGTCCTTGGCCGAATCCTGCCAGACCACGGCGAAGTTTCCGCCGGAAAGCTTGACCACCTGGGCGGTGCTCTGATTGCCGGCGGTGGTGCTGTTGACCTGGAATTCCGATCCCTGGGCAGTGCCGGCATTGTCGTAGCGCTGGCCGGCGACGGCATAGCCGCTGCCGTCCAGGTTCTCGGTCGTCCACACCACCACGTAGCCGCTGTCGAGGGCGGCGATGGCGGGCGCGAACTGGTCGCCCGCCTGGGTGGTGTTGATGCGGAACTCGTTGCCTGGGAAGGTGCCGTCCGTATTCATCAGGCGGCCATAGACGCCCCGGCTACCGTCCAAGGTATCCTGGGTGTCGGATTGCCAGACGATCAGAATCTTGCCGTCGGAGCCCTGAGCCGAATCCGATTCGAACTGATGCTGGTTGGTGTACTGGTTGACTTGGATTTCGGTGGTGGTCGCGCTATCCGAGGAATTGTACACCCGTGCCCAGACGCCGGAATAATTGGCGTCATCCACCTTGTAGGTCACCACATAGCCGCCATTGGACAGCGCCGTCACCTTGGCATCGTATTGGTCCATGACGGTGACGACATTGACCTGGGTGTCGCCGGTCAGGGCGGTGCCGCTGGAATCGAAATGCCGCGCGAACACACCGCCATAGCTGCCGTCCTGGCCGCCGCCACCGCTGCCCCATTGCTCCCAGGTGGCGACGAAGCCGCCATCATTGGTCGCCGCCAGGGAAACGTCGGTCTCCTCGCCGGCGGTGTAGTTGCTGAGACGGAATTCCGAGCCGCGCGCCGTGCCGTTGGCGTTATAGACCTGGCCGTAGATGCCCCAGGTATCGCCGTCCTGGCCGTTGGATTGCCATGCCACCACATAGCCGCCATCGCTCAAGGTGGTCACCTTGGCGAATTTCTGGTCCAGGGTGGTGTAGGTATTGGCCTGGGCTTCGGCATTGACCACGCCCCCCGAGACGGTGAGGTCGCCGCCGCTGAACCGCAAGGTTTCGATGCCGGTCACCGTATCGGTGCCGTCGGTGCCGCTGACCGTCAGAGTGCCGTTGCCGGCGCTGAAGGTGTAATTGGATGGAAGTCCCGAGAAACCGGCCACATCCGAACCGGCGCCACCGGCGATGCGATCGTTGCCGGCACCGCCGGTGATGACGTCGGACCCGGCGCCGCCGACCAATGTGTCGGCGCCGCTGGTGCCGGTGATGCTGAAGTTCAGGTCGCTGGCGACGATGGTATTGGCGCTGCCGATCACATAGCCGCTGCCGATGGCGGTGGAGGCACCTTGATCGTAAATGTACAGAGCCTGATCGCCGCTGGAATAGAACCCATCGCCCACCACGCCGCCAAGCGCCAGGGTCGCCTGTCCGGCATTGTAACCGGCCACCGACGAAAAGCCCGAAACATCCACATGAGTGCCGCTCAGCGAGATGGCGATGTGGTCGGTGCCGGTGGCGAAATCGGTGATGACGTCGCGGGCGGTCGCCATGTTGTCCTGAGAATCCGCGGCGCCGGTATAGACGAACAGGTCGGCCCCGCCTCCGCCGGTAAGGCTGTCGGCGCCGACCCCGCCGGTAAAGGTATCGGCGCCGGTTCCTCCGGTCATGATGTCCTTGCCGATGCCGCCGGTGATGGTGAGGTTGGCGGTGGCGGAACCGCCATTGACGGTCAGCGTGCCGGTGGTGGCGGAGCCGTCGATGATGGTCAGGCCCATGGCGCTGGTGACGGATCCCAGGGTGACGCCCTGGGTGCCGGCGGCAATATCGAAGACCAGGGTGTCGGCCCCGGAGAAGCCGCTGAAATTGGCGTCGGTCAGCACGCTGGCGGCGGTGGAGTGCAGCACCGTGCCGGACTGGCTCAGCAGCGAATTCACCGCCATGGTGGCGCTGCCGCCCACGGTCCCGCCGTTCTGATCGTCAATGGTGTAGGTGAAGGTCTCGGTGCCGGTGAAATTGGTGTCTGGCGTAAACAGCACATTGCTGCCGCTGATGGTGGCGGTGCCGTGATCGACGCTGACGGAGGTCACGATCATGGTGTCGCCATCCACATCGGTGGCATGACCCAGCAGCGAGGCGAAGGAAATGGTCGAAGCGACGTTCTTGACCCCGGAGGTCAGGGTCACCGGTCCGCCGCTCACGGTCGGCGCGTCGTTGACCGGTGTATAGATCATTTCGGCCAGGCCGGTGGTGGTGCCGCCATGGCCATCATCAATGGTGGCGGTCAGGGTGACGGTGCCGTTGAAATCCTGGTCGGGATTGAAGGTATAGCTGCCATCGCCAAGCACGCTGATGGTGCCATGATTGGCGGTGATATTGGTCACCGTCAGGCTATCGCCATCGGCGTCGGTGGCATTGGCCAGGAACAGCGACTTCAGCCAGGTTCCGTCCATATTGGTGGACAAATCCTCGGCCAGCGTCTGCACCGTCGCCGTGCCGGAACTGACCGGCGCATGATTGGTGAGCACCGTCATGGAGGCGCTGCCGGCGGCGCTGCCGCCATGGCCATCAGTGATGGTGTAGCTAAAATTCTCGGCCCCGGTATAGCCGGTATCGGGGGTGAAGATGACGTCACTGCCGCTGATGGTGACGGTGCCGTGATCAACGCTGATGGTGCTGAGCGTCAGACTATCGCCCGTATCCACGTCACTGGTCTGGGCCAGCAGCGAGGCGATGGAGATGGTGCTGGCGGTATTGAGAACCCCCGACGCCAGGGTCACGGCGCCGCTGTTGATCGGCGCGTCGTTGCTGCCCGTAATATCGACGGCGACGCCGGTGATGACCGAACCGCCATGGCCGTCGGCCACCACCACATTGGCGGTATCGGTGACGGTTACTCCGCTCCCCAGGCTGGCCGCGGCGGCACTGGGGGTGAAGGTGAAGTCTCCGGTCGTGGTGTCGATGGTCACCGTGCCGTGGGTAGTCAGCTTGAAATCATGGGTGCCGTCCAGCACCGAACCGCCCTGAAGGTGATAGGTGACCAGTCCGGCATCATTGGCATCCACATCGCTGGCGTTGATATGGCCGGTGACGCCGCCGGTGTGATCGGTGGAGGTGGCGTTGGTGGTACCTGCCACGGTGGGGGCAATATTGGCGGGCAGGACTTCATTGGCGATGGCATGTGCGGTCACCGAACCACCCTTACCGTCCTCGATCACATAGGTGAGGGTATCGGTGCCGGAATAACCCGCCGTGGGAGTAAAGGTGATGCTGCTGCCATGATCAACGACAGTGCCGTGATCGGCCGAGATCGAACCGGCCTTGACCGAAAGCGTGTCGCCGTCCTGATCCCTGGCATTGGCCAGTAGATCTGATTTGTTGATGGTCACGGAAACACCGGCAACCCCCGACGGCAAGGTCACGTCGCTGGCGGTGGGATCATGGTTCGGCGGCGGCGGCGGCGCAGAAACCGGCGGCGGCGGCGGCGG
>JACQAD010000234.1 GCA_016195125.1 Magnetospirillum sp. | reverse complement strand
GTCTTGCCGCCGTCCAGCGACGGATCGGCCGCCTGCACCAGCATGGTGTCACTGGCGGCATCCAGCGCCCAGCCGTTGGTTCCCTCGCTGAAGGCGCCCACCGTGGCCCCGGTGGCCGAGGCCATGTCGTTGACCAATTGCCGCCCGTCGGTCCCCCGACCGACCGAACTGGCGTCGATGATGATGTCGCCGCCGGCCTTCAGCGCCGAACCGATCTCCGCCATCTCCGCCTTGGTGGCGGCAGAGGACAGGTCGGCATCGGTGACGGCATGGCTGCCGAGTTGCAGCCCCCCTTCGGCCCCCAGGGCCATGATGGTGATGGAATCGTAGCCGTTGTGGCTGTCCGCCCATTGGGCGATCTGCGCCAGCCCGTCCTGGCCGCCGCCGATTTCCACCACCTCGATTCCGGCCTTGATGCCGGCTTCCAGCGCCGGGGCATTGGCCAGGGCGGTATCGACGAACACCACCTCCTTCCGGCCGCCATCCTGGGCCGGGTCGGCGGCCCGCACCTCGACCGGGGCTGGTGCGTCGGGAATCAGGGCTTTGGCGGCCGCATCGGGCACGGCATGGGCGGCATCGGCCACGGCGGCGCCGTCGAACATCCAGCGCGGCTCCAGCGCGATCAGCCCAAGATTGTTGCGGCGGCGCTTTCTCATGGTGAATTGCCCTTGATGGCGGATTGCCAAGATCGAAGACGGGTGGGCGGCACACCGAACTTCTTGGCGAAGGCGGCCGAAAATGTGGATAGATGCGAATAGCCGAGTGACGCCGCGATTTCCGCAACCGAGATGGAGCCATCCAGCACCAGATCCCGTCCCCTGGCCAGCCGCCAGTCGGCCAGCCATTCAGGAATGGACATACCGAAGGCGTCCTTGAATTCGGTGCCGAGCCGACGTTGCGATACCCCCAGCCGGGCAGACAATTCGGCCGCCGACGGCGGATGGGCAGGATCAGTCAGCAAATGGTCGCGGATGATGGCGGCCAGGGGATCGGCCATATCGCCCCCGGAAGACGACAGCCCGTCGACCAGAAGTTCGATGACCTTGCCTTGCAGGAACAGCCTGAGGACCGTTCCGTCATAGCCGACCAGCCGCAATTCCTCGGCAATTCGCCGGACCAGAGGGGCGTTGTCGATCCGAAGGTTAGCACCATTATCCGAAACCGAACCGTTCAGCAGCGAGTCGGCTTGTGGGGAGTAGTCGACCAGGGTCCGTAACCGATCGACCGACAACCGGACCGTAATGGCCGCCGCAGCGATGGTTTCAGGCGCGACGTCGGATGAAATCCAGACCAGTGCCCAGGGAGAGACCGCTGCTGTCGATGGTTCGGCGACCTCGACCTCGAACCCTGTCCCGATGGTGAACCGCCGGTTGGCGTTCCTCATGCCTCGCGCCCCTGTGTCAATCCATGGGCGAAATAACCAGCTTGGCGGCCTTGGGGTAAAGTCTGGCGATTTCGGGTGTTTTGCAGTGATTTTGGATCAACTGCATTCCTTGGACCGCCTCCAAAGGAAATCAATACCAAGGAAATAGTACACTTTATTGTGAATGGCTTAAGAGTGATTGAAATCAGATGACACTGCTGTACGGCCTATTCCCGTCAGAGCCGATTCTCCGCTATGCTGCAAGTCCTTGGGAGCCATTCCGGCGCGAGGCCATGTCGGCCCCAACCGTATCGATCATTAGTGGATTAAAATGGGGGCCGCCGATCCATTTCTGCCGCTTTCTCGGCGCTGGGTGCTCGACAGCGGCCTCAGCTCCGATGACGCCTGCGGCGCTGGGCCACCCACCTTCCCCACCGCGGTGGGGAAGGAAGAGTTCGCCCTGGCCGATGCCGGCAAGGGCTGTTCGTTCATCCATTATCGCGGCGTCGCATATCGGGATGTCCGCAATGAGGTGACGATCAACGCCGATCAACCGTTCCTGATGATTCGCTCGGTTCTGTCCGGGTGGGGCGAATTCCTGTTCAAGGGGGTTGGGGACGCCGCCGATTCGGAAGACCGCATCAACCTGTTCTTCCACGGCAATCCCGAGGATGCCTGCGCATCCATGCACGGTGCCCACGAAGAGATGAGCGTGGCGGCATTGATGATCTCGGCGGAGCGCCTCCAGTCCTTGTGTGAGGGAATGCGTCTTCCCAGGATGCTCGACGAGCTTTTGGCCGACCGCGCCTGCAACGGCATGGCCCAGATTCGCACGTCAACGATCAAACGACGCCTGTTCACCGACCTTGTCGTCAATCCCTATACCGGCAGCTTGGCGAAGCTGTACAGCGAGGGCAAGGTTCTGGAAATCGTTGCCGAGCTTCTGGACGGCATGAGCGGAGAGGATGCTGGCACCCGACATGGAATCGAGCGCGGGCAAGCCCGGATCGGAGCCGTATGTGATCTTCTTCTCGCCAACCTGGCCGCACCTCCCGGCCAGGGGTGGATGAGGCCCTGCCGGTGAAGGAGATTTCTCACCGCCTCGGTTATGCCCAGGTCAGTACCTTCACCACGGCGTTCAGCCGGCATTACGGCTGTCCTCCCGCCGACTTCCGCAAATCGCGGATGACCAGGCACTTCATCAGACTTGGAGAGTGAGGCTGCGCATCCATGCCCTGCTGGCAGGGATACAGGCTTCCCCTCAGCGGAAATCCCGGGACGGGTAGCGTCCGCCTCGGGCCAGGGCGGTGAGGTGGGCCGACAGGTTCTCGACCTTTTCCGCCACCACGTGAACCACCCCGTCCTGGGCTTGGATGCGGCCATCGACGCGAAGCAGGTGGCCGCCGAGGATCGGACGGCGGAAGCGCTCGAAGACGTCGGGCCACACCACGATATTGGCGATGCCGGTCTCGTCCTCCAGGGTGATGAACATCACGCCCTTGGCGCTTCCCGGGCGCTGGCGAACCAATACCAGGCCAGAGACGGCGACGCGCCCGCCCTTGCGGCCCTTGAGGATGGCATTGGGCATGATGCCTTGGGCCTGGAACGGGTCGCGCAGCACCGCCAGGGGATGGCATTTGAGCGATAGCTTGAGGGCGTCGTAATCGCCAACCACCTCCTCGCCGGTGCTGGCCTTGGGCAGAGTGATCCGGGGTTCGGCCGCTGGTGGGCTGTCGGCGAACAGCGGCAGGGGCGGTGCGTCCAAGGCCTTGACCGCCCAGGCGGCCTCGCGGCGGTTGAGCCCCATGGAGCCGAAGGAATCGGCGGCGGCCAGCCGGTCCAGCGCGGCGCGATCCAGGCCGGAACGCCGCCACAGCTCGTAAGGGCTGGCATAGCCGGCGCCGCGCGCCGCCACCAGACGCGCCGCATCCCGCTCCGCCACTCCCGCCGCCTGCCTGAGCCCCAGGCGCAGCGTGGGACCGCCCTCTTCCAGGGTGCAGTCCCATTGGCTGTGATTGACGTCCACGGGGCGCACCGTGACGCCGTGATCGGCGGCGTCGCGCACGATCTGGGCCGGGGCGTAGAATCCCATGGGCTGGCTGTTGAGCAGCGCGCAGGCGAAGGCCGCCGGGTAATGGCACTTCAGCCAGGCCGAGACGTAGACCAGATGGGCGAAAGCCGCCGCGTGGCTTTCCGGGAAGCCATATTCGCCGAAGCCTTCGATCTGCTTGAAAACCCGTTCGGCGAAGTCACGCTGATAGCCGCGCGCCACCATGCCGCCGATCAGCTTGTCGCCATAGGCGCCCACTTTGCCGGTGTGGCGGAAGGTGGCCATGGCGCGGCGCAGGCCGTCGGCCTCGGACGCGGTGAAGCCCGCCGCCACCATGGCGATCTTCATGGCCTGTTCCTGAAACAGCGGCACACCCAGGGTCTTGTCCAGGACAAGGCGCAGTTCGTCGGACGGGTAGTCCACCTTTTCCTTGCCCTGGCGGCGGCGCAGATAGGGATGGACCATGCCGCCCTGGATGGGGCCGGGCCGGACGATGGCCACTTCGACCACCAGATCGTAGAAGCGCCTGGGCTTGAGGCGGGGCAGCATGCTCATCTGGGCGCGGCTTTCCACCTGGAACACCCCGATGGCATCGGCCCGGCACAGCATGTCGTAGGTGGCAGGATCCTCGCGCGGCAGGGTGGCGAGGCTGAGGTCGCGGCCGTGATGGAGGCGCAGCAGAGCGAAAGAGCGGCGGATACAGCTCAGCATGCCGAGCGCCAGAACATCCACCTTCATCAGCCCCAAGGCGTCGAGATCGTCCTTGTCCCACTGGATGACGGTGCGATCCTCCATGCCGGCATTCTCGATGGGCACCAGTTCGTCGAGGCGGCCTTTGGAGATGACGAAGCCGCCCACATGCTGGGACAGGTGGCGGGGAAAACCGGTCAGCTCCGCCGCCAGGGCCAGGATTCGGGCCAGGTTTGGTTCGGTGGGGTCGAGGCCCAGTTCGCGCACGTGCTCAGGGGAGATCCCCCGCCGTCCCCAGCCGGAATTGGCCTTGGCCAGGGCCTCGACGGTATCCTCGGACAGCCCCATCACCTTGCCCACGTCGCGGATGGCCGAGCGGGTGCGGTAATGAATCACCGTGGCGGTGAGCCCGGCGCGGTGACGGCCATAGGTGTCGTAGATGTGCTGGATTACCTCTTCCCGGCGCTCGTGCTCGAAATCCACGTCGATGTCGGGCGGCTCGCCCCGCTCGGCACTGATGAAACGCTCGAACAGCAAATCCATCTGGGCGGGATCGACGGGGGTGATCCCCAGGCAGTAGCACACCGCCGAATTGGCTGCCGAGCCGCGCCCCTGACACAGGATTCCCCGGCTTTCGGCAAAGGCGACGATGGCGTGGACGGTCAGGAAATAGGGGGCGAAGCCTAACCGGCCGATCAGGGCCAGTTCGTGGTCCAGCTGGGCCGCCACCCTGTCCGGTACGCCGCCCGGATAGCGCCGGGCGGCACCGTCCTGGGTCAACTGTTCCAGCCGTTCCTGCGGCTCCATGCCCCGGGCGACCTCGGCCGGGTATTCATAGCGTAATTCGTCGAGGGAAAAACGGCAGCGCCGGACGATCTCCAGCCCGTTGGCGATGGCTTGGGAATACGCCAGGAACAGCCGGGCCATCTCGGCCGGGCTTTTCAGGTGGCGCTCGGCATGGGCGGACAACGCCCAGCCGGCCTCGGCCAAGGTGGTGCCGTGACGGATGCAACCCAGCACGTCGGCCAGCGGGCGCCGCCCCGGCGTGTGGTACAGCACGTCGTTGGTGGCGACCGGCGGGATGCCGAGGGCGGCCAAGGCCTTCAGCCGCTCAGCATCGTCACTCCGAAAACGGCGGCTGACGGCCAGATACAGACGATCCCCGCCCAGACGCCGCCATCCGGCCGCCTGGGCGGCGAAACCCTCGTCCAGGAGATCGGGCGGGATCAGCACCAGGATTTGCCCCTCGGCATGCTCCGCCACGTCGGCCCGCGTCAGGTGGCACTCGCCCTTGGGGGCGCGCCGCCGCCCCAGGGTCAGCAACCGCGACAGGCGGCCATAGGCGGTACGGTCCAAGGGGAAACACAGCAGGCTGGCCCCATCGGAGAGATCCAGGCGGGCTCCCACC
>JACQAD010000237.1 GCA_016195125.1 Magnetospirillum sp. | reverse complement strand
GCAGATGTCGTAATCGCCGCTACTCAGCATGGCGATGGCGCCGGGGCAATCCACGGCGCGGTCCAGGATCAGCGCGTCACCGTACAGGCTGAGGAGGATGAACTCGCAATAGGTGTAGTGGACCAGATCGTCCTCGACCACCAGAACCCGAAACGGCGACTTGGCGCAAACGTCCTCGGGTTCTTGGAAGATGAAGGGGTCGGAACGGCCGATCAGCATATGCGCAATCCCCCGCAAGGGGTGATCAGGGATGGACCCTGAATAGTCACAATTTAGCACTGGGCTTGCGCGGCGACCAGCAATACCGTGAGAAATGGGCTTATACTGAAGATGGTGTGGACTAGCGAGAAGTATAGGTGCCGGAAATCTTGCGGGAGGTCTGCGTGATCATCTCGATATCCGAATAAGCAAGATTTCCTGGGGCGGTCTTCAACTTCTGACACTGAGTTATCAAGCCATCAATTGTGTCCGTGGCATGGCCGAGTTGCTTCGCGACGCGGCCGGACAATTCCTCGCAGACTTGCTCTAATTTTAGCAAACTGCGATATGCGCTTTCCGGTGTCATCTTGCCGTCACGGACACTGACGGTCAGCGCTCCGCATTCCCAATCCATGGTCGCGGCCAATCGCTTGATCCGCTCGACACCGATCGCGGCGATGGATTCGGACCTCAGCCGCTCGTATTGATCACGAGGCAGGTTGGTGGCGCGGGCATGTGCCGGATTGGGAACCTGGAATTGAGTGGCCGAGGTCGCGCCCGGCCGCGGTGCCGAACGCCGATCGGGTCCGATATAATCGTGGGTGACCACGAACGGCTTGCGGCGCTCGACCAGAATCCGCAGGCGATTCATCAATTGATCGGCCGCGAAGGGGATCAGCAACAGATCGTCGGGGCCGCAATCGATGGTCGATCGCACGATCGGCTCATCGCGCGAGCCCAGCAGCATGACCGTCAGGACAAACGGGTCACGGCCCAAGGTGCCCATGCGCAATTGGCGCATGATGGTGGTGGAATCGTTATCCTCGATTTCCTGGTTGAGGACCAGGAAATCGTGGTCACCCTCCTTGCAGGCGGTGTGGACGGCCAGATAGGAGGTCGCCTCGGTAATCTCGCGGATCCCCACATTGTTGAGGGCGAGGCGGATTCCCTGGCGGATCGGCAGACTGGGCTCGCAAACCAGGGCCTTGACCTTGGACAGATCAACCTTCTGCGGTGCCGGGGCCTTGGGAAAATTGGGAGCAGGGCGATTCATTGACCTGGCCGATGAAAGGCGGATTTCAAAATTGCGGTCGGATTAAAGGGAATGTTTCGTCAAAAAGCAACACGAAGCATCAGGAACGTGACAGGGATTTAGGCAGTCATGCTCTGTTAACAATTCATTCGCAGGCCATTGCCTGAAACTTCACTTTCTACGGCGCTACTAGCCATAAGTTTTATCTTCGTAGAGTCCATCCAATGCCGGCCGATAGCGTTCGAGGATCTTATGGCGGCGGATTTTGAGAGAAGGCGTCAACATACCGTTTTCGATGGAAAAGGGTTCATCGGCCAAGATGAAGCGCCTGACCCTCTCGATGGCCGACAATTGGCGATTGATGCGGTCTACCACCTGGACGATCTCTCTGCGGAAATCCTCGTCAGTGATCAAGGCAGCCTTGTTGTTGCGCAGCGACCAGGCCTTGGCCCAGTCGGGATCGGGGACGATCAGGGCCACCAGATGGGGGCGGCGGTCGCCGTGCACCATGGCCTGGGCGATCTCGGGTTCGAGGGTCAGGAAGCCCTCGATACGCTGGGGGGCGACATTGTCGCCGCCGGAATTGACGATGATATCCTTCTTGCGGTCGGTAATGCGCAGGCATCCGTCGGGATCGATCTGCCCGATATCGCCGGTATGCAGCCAGCCATCGGCATCGAGAACCTGGGCGGTGGCCTGGGAATCACCCCAATAGCCCTGCATGACCAATTCGCCCCGCACCAGGATCTCGCCGTCGGTGGCCAGGCGCAGGTCCACACCCCGCAGGGGCGGGCCCACGGTATCGACCCGGTTGTTGCCGGGACGGTTGACGGCGATCACCGGCGCCGCCTCGGTCTGGCCGTAGCCCTGAAGAATCCGCACTCCCAGCGCCAGGAAGAAAGTCCCCACTTCGGGTGACAGCGGCGCTCCGCCCGAGACGAAGGCCTTGAGCCGGCCTCCGAAGCGGGCTCTGACCTTGTCGCGCACCAACCGGTCGAGAACCCGGTCGGCCAGACGTTCGAGCAGGCTCAGGCGTTCGCCCCGCAAGCGGCGCTTGCCCAGGTCGAGGGCGGCCATGAACAGGCGGCGGCGCGGCGGGCTGACCCGTCCAAGGCCCTTGAGGATGCGGGCGCGCATGGTCTCGTACAGGCGCGGCACCGCCGTCATGATGGTGGGGCGGCATTCGGCCATGTTGGCGGCCAGTTGCTCGATGCCCTCGGCATAGCGGATCTCGGCGCCGATGGAGATGGGAAAGTGCAGACCGGCCGTGTGCTCGTAGGCGTGCGACAGGGGCAGGAAGGACAAGAAGACCTCGTTGGCCGTCAGCCCCAACTCGCGCACCACGTCGGCGGCTCCCATGCAATTGTGCAAGATGGCGCCGTGGGACAGCATCACTCCCTTAGGGACGCCGCCGGTGCCGGAGGTATAGATCAGGCAGGCGGTATGGCCCCGCTTCAGCCGGGCGACGATGCCGAGGATGTCATCCTCGCGCCCCTGGCCCAGCGCCATGACCTCGGCCCAGCTATGCAGGGCGCAGGCTGCCGATTGCGCCAGAACCGGCGCTTCCAGGGCGATGATGGCGGGGGCCTTGTCGGAGCGGAGGGCGGCGCCCAGGATCTTTTCCGCCAGGGCGCGGGTGGAGACGATGACGAGGCTGGCCCCGGAATTGTCCAGGATATGCAGGTGGTCGGCCTGGGTGTTGGTGGTGTAGGCGGGAACGCTGATGCCGCCGGCCGCCATGATGGCCAGATCGGCGATGGCCCATTCCGGCCGGTTCTCGGCCACCAGCACCACCCGGTCGCCGGTTTCCAGGCCAAGCGCCCGCAATCCGCCGGCCAGGGCCAGAACCCGCCGGGCGGTCACCTCCCAACTCAGCATTTGCCAGGCGCCGTCCCGCCGCTCCCCGATAAAGGGCCGGGCGCCCAGCCGCTGGGCCTGCTGCAGGAACATGCCGGGCAGGCTGTCCATCGCGCTGAACTGGACCTCCATGCGTCAAACTCCCTGTTGCCATTGGGGCATCGCCCCTATATTTGCACCAATATTACGTTGATCGTTGACGATCAACGGTGCCCTCGGGCGGCGGGCTGGCGCCCTTGCCTTCCGCGGCATAAGCCGCGCGGCGCCTTGCGCCTAATCCCTCTTGCGGAAGGGGGAGTTGTTGTCAGGAGACGTTGTATGACCTTTGTAGCATCAGCAGGCGATCTGGGCACCCTTCCCGAGTGGGATCTTTCCGACCTCTATCCCGCTCCTGATTCCCCGGAGCTTGAGGCCGATCTGCAGGCGGCCGATGGTGCCGCCAAGGCTTTCGAGCAGGCTTATGCCGGTAAGCTGGCCCAAGCGTCGGGTGCGGATTTCGGCGCCGCCATCGCCGAGTATGAACGGATCAGCCAGATCATCTACCGGGCCATGTCCTATGCCCAGCTGCTCTATTCCGGCGATGTCTCGGATTCCGAGCGCGGGCGCTTTTATCAGGGCATGCAGGAGCGGGTGACGGAGATTTCCACTCACACCCTGTTCTTCACCCTGGAGATCAACCGCCTCGACGATGCGGTGCTGGCCGACAAGCTGGGTGCGCCCGAGGCCGCCCGCTATGCCCCCTGGCTGCGCGATGTCCGGGTGTTCCGGCCGCATCAATTGTCCGATGAAGCCGAGAAGATGCTGCACGAGTTGCATGTGGTCGGCACGGCGGCGTGGAACCGTCTGTTCGACGAGAGTATGGCTCGGCTGCGCTTCCCCCTGGGCGGCAGGGAGGTGACCTCGGCCGAGGTGCTCAACTGCCTCAGCGACAAGGACGGTGCCAAGCGCAAGGAGGCGGCCAAGTCCCTGGGCAAGGTTCTGGGCGATAACGCCCCGCTGTTCGCCCTGATCACCAACACCTTGGCCAAGGAAAAGGAGATCGAGGACAAGTGGCGCCACTATGACCGGCCCCAATCCTACCGCAACCTGTCCAATCAGGTGGAGGACGGCGTGGTCGACGCCCTGGTGGCGGCGGTCAAGGGCTGCTTTCCGCAGCTGTCGCACCGTTATTACGCCCTGAAGGCCAAGTGGTTCGGGGTCGAGGTCATGGATTACTGGGATCGCAACGCGCCCCTGCCCGACGACGACGACCGCAAATACACCTGGGATCAGGCCCGCGACACCGTTCTGGGCGCCTATGGGGCGTTCTCTCCCGAGCTGGCGGCGGTGGGCAAGCGCTTCTTCGACAATGCCTGGATCGATGCGCCGGTACGGCCGGGCAAATCGCCGGGCGCTTTCGCCCACCCCACCGTTCCCTCGGTGCATCCCTATCTGCTGGTCAATTTCCTGGGCAAGACCAGGGACGTCATGACCCTGGCCCACGAATTGGGCCACGGCGTCCATCAGGTGCTGGCCGGCGTGCAGGGGCCGCTGATGGCCGATACGCCGCTGACCCTGGCGGAGACCGCCTCGGTGTTCGGCGAAATGCTGACCTTCCGGGCCATGCTCAATGCCGAGAGTTCGGTCAAGAGCCGCCGGATCATGCTGGCCTCCAAGGTCGAGGACATGATCAACACCGTGGTGCGCCAGGTGGCCTTCTACGAGTTCGAATCCCTGCTCCATGCCGAGCGCCGCCGGGGCGAGCTGTCGCCCGACCGGATCGGCGAATTGTGGATGAGCGTGCAAAAGGACAGCCTCGGCCCGGCCTTCCGCTACGACGAAGAATACCGCCACTTCTGGTCCTATATCCCCCACTTTGTCCATTCGCCGTTCTACGTCTACGCCTATGCCTTCGGCGATTGCCTGGTGAACTCGCTCTATTCGGTCTATTCCAAGGGCGGTATCCCGGACTTCCCGGCCAAGTATCTGGAGATGCTGCGGGCCGGCGGGACGCTCCGCCACAGCGAGCTGCTGGCCCCCTTTGGCCTGGATGCCGGCAATCCCGATTTCTGGCGTCAGGGGCTCGACGTGGTGATCGGCTTCATCGACGAGCTGGAGGCCATGTAAAAATCCGATAACCTCCCCATATGGCAGTGGTTTGACCAGTCTGTATGGGGAGGTTTTTCATGGATGAAGCTCGTCGCCAGTTCCTGACCATCGGCGCCGGATTGGCTGCCGGCGCCCTGTTGTCCGGCTCGGCCGGGGCGGCTGGCCCGATTCCCAATTCCGCCGCCGGCTCCTTGCGCCTGATCACCTATTCCAGCGGGGGCAGGGCGCCACGGGTCGGCGTGGTCAGGCCATCGGGCCGCGTAGTCGATCTGGGAGCCGCCGCCAAGGCGCGCGGCATGGCCTTATCCTTTGATCCGGCCAGCATGGTCTCGCTGATCGCCGCCGGAGAGTTCGCCGTGGCCCAGGCCCGTCAGCTGATGCTGGAAGCCTCCGACGATGGCCCCAACATGGCGGATGTCCGGCTGCTGGCCCCCATTCCGGCACCGACCCGCAATGTCTACGCCGTGGGCTGGAACTATCTCGAGCACTTCAAGGAGGGCGAGGCCATGCGCCTCAAGAGTGCCGAACTGCCCGAGCATCCGGTGTTCTTCACCAAGGCGGTCGGCACCATCAACGGCCCCTATGATCCCATTCCCTATGACGCTTCGGTGTCCACCTCCATCGACTGGGAGTGCGAACTGGCGGTGATCATCGGCAAGCGGGGCAAGAACATCGCCGAAGCCGATGCTCTGAAGCATGTCTTCGGCTATTGCGTCATCAACGACACCACGGCGCGCGACATCCAGCAGAAGAAGCATGGCGGCCAGTGGTTCAAGGGCAAGAGTCTGGACGGCCATGGGCCGCTGGGGCCGTGGATCATTCCCGCCAGCGACCTGGATTACCGCAAGCTCCACCTGATCACCCGGGTCAACGGCGTGGTCAAGCAGGACGCCAGCACCGAGCAGATGTATTTCAAGGTGCCGCGGATCATCGCCGAGCTTTCGGCGGGCCTGACCCTGGAGCCCGGCGACATCATCGCCACCGGCACGCCGCCCGGTGTCGGCGGTGCCCGCAAACCCCCGGAATTCCTCAGGCCCGGCGACATCATGGAGACCGAGATCGTCGAGATCGGCCTGCTCAGGAACGTCATCGGCGCTTAGGGGTGGCGATGGCGGGCCTATCCCGCCATCATCCGCGTTTCCTCCAGGGAGCTCAACTCGGTGGCCAGGGCTTCCAGCATGGACACCACATTGGTCGAGGCCTTGTTCATGTCGTCGATGGCGGCGAAGGCGGCGTCCAGATTGCCCTCGGCGGCATGGGTGAGGGCCCGCTTGGCCGCCGCATGCACTTCCTGGTGCGGATTGACCAGGTTGGAATAAGCGGGCTTGCCCGAGATGGTCGGGTCGTTGATGGCGTCGTACCACTTGCCCAGACGGCAATTATGATGGTCGGGCACGCCGTCGGCCTTGAGATCGGTGCGGCCGAGGACGCCGTCGAGAACCCGGCGCTTGAAGGCGATGTGGTCGTTCTTGGCGATTTCCACCAACAGGGCGCCCGAGCCCAGATTGGCGTAATTGCCCACCTGGGAATCCAGGTGCTGACTCATGCGGCCCATGGCTTCGAGCACGTCGCTCAGCAACTGGTTGTTGGCCTGGGCCAGACTGACCACCTGGGTGGTGCCGTCGGCCAATTGCCCGGCGGTGGAGGATTGGTCCTCCAGGACATGGGATATGGTGGTCATGCTGGTCTGGACCGAGCCGACCTGATCGGCGATACCGTTCAGGCGCTCGCCCAGGGCACCCACCAGGGAGCGGCCCTCGGACACGGCCTCGGTGCTTTCATCGATGGCGCCGACGATGGCCCCCATCTCGCCCTGCAGGCCTTCGATGCGGGCACGGATGTCGACGGTGGCCTTGGCGGTCTGATTGGCCAGGGTCTTGACCTCGCCCGCCACCACGGCGAAACCCTTGCCGGCCTCGCCGGCGCGGGCCGCCTCGATGGTGGCGTTGAGCGCCAGCAGGTTGGTCTGGCCGGCGACCAGTTCGATGGCGGTGACGATCTCGCCGATCTGGGCCGAGGCCTCTGCCAGCCCCTGGACCTTGGCGCCGGCGCTGTGGACGGCGGCGACGATCCGTTCGAAGGCCGACAGCGCGTCCTGGCTGGCATTGAGGCCGGAAACGGCGGCCTCGCCGGCCTCGCCGGCACCACCCGCCGCCTGGGAGGAATCCGCCGAGATGGCCTCGATGGAATCGCGCATCTGATCCACCGCCACGGCCATGCGGTTGACCTCGGTGGTGGACATGTCGATCTCGCGTTTCATGCGCGACAGGGTGATCATGGCCTCGTTGCCCAGCATGGCCGCCTGCACCAGCGAACGCAGCATGTTGCGCTGCATGACGAAGCGGTCGTGATCAGCCTTCTTCTGGGCGGCTTGACGTTCCTGCTCGTTGCGGTCAAGGCGACGGCGAGTGTCGCGCATTTCGGCCAGGACTTCGGCCACCTGCTTGAACTCGTCCTTGCGCGTGGTGGAGAGCTCGAGAACCGCATCGGGATCGCCGCCGCGTAAGGTGTCGATGTCGTGGTGCAGGGCCTTGAAGCCCGAGGAGACGCTGGAGGTGATCAACAGGCCCAGGCCTCCCACCACCACCAGGATGATGGACAGCAGCACCGCGCGCTGGGCCAGCTCGGCCTTGAAGGCGGTATCGATGTCGTCGATATAGACGCCCGATCCGATCAGCCAGCCCCAGGGGGCGAAGCCCTTGACATAGGACAGCTTGGGGAAGGTCTCGGCGGTGACGCCGCCGCCTTCCTTGGGCTTGGGCCAGTCATAGGAGACATAGCCGTGTCCGGCCCGTTCCACCACGTTGACCATGGTGCCGAACAGATTGGCGGCGTTGACCGGCTCGACCTTGCCGGTCACGCCCAGGCTGAGGCTGGTGGCCTTGTTGAACTTGGCATCATCGAGGATCTTGCCGTCCAGCTGGGGTGAAATGGGGTGCATCACCACCAGGGGGACCGGCTTGCCCAGATCGTTCAGCCAGAAATACTCCACCTTGTCGTAGCGCATCTTCTTGATGCTGGCCATGGCGGCGGCCTTGGCATCGGCTTCAGGCATACGGCCCGCCTTGGCCTCCTCGGCATAATGGTCCAGCACCCCCGACGCCGCTTCCACCACGTGGCGCAGTTTGAGCTCGCGGGCGCGGGTCATCTCGTCCTTTAACTGCAGGGAATCGGTGATGAAGACCGCGGCCAATCCAATAAGGGGTAATCCACCCAACAGCCAAAGACGCGTGGTGATGCGCAGGCTGGACAATGCGTTCGAGACGCCCATCCGCTTTCCTCCCAAGTCCTCGGCGCCATTCTTATCGCGGCGTCCGATGTGTTTGAGGTCAGCCTAATATGGGCAATGGGCTGGGGACAAGGGTTCCTGTTGCCGTCGGTCTGGCGCTTAAGGCGCGGCGGCGGTCAGCGGCGGGCCGCATTGATCGGCCGCCATCCGGCAGGGTTCGGTGACGTTGATCACCGTGGCGGCGGCGAAGCTGTCGGTGTAGATGCGCAGCGGCAGCAGCGTCACCGGGTCCACATGGACCAGGTATTCGGCCCCGGCCCACAATTTCTCGAACTTGGGCTTGAAGCCGGCCACCGGGCGCAGGACCATGTTCAGCTCGATGGTGTCGAACTCGCGCTCGCCGATGGTGATGCGCTTTTTTCCCAATACGGTGACATCGAAATCATAGGCGCGGCGGCCGTCGAACGAGCCGGTGCGAAACCGGGCGGAGCCCCCGGTGGCCAGAAGGTCGCGGGCCTTGCGTCCCACCAGGGCCATATTGGTGAGAGGGTCACCGGTACCAAGCCGGGCCTCGGGCGGGACCGGCGGGCTGGGCTCTTCATCGGATGGGGGAGGGGCGAAGACCGCCACCACCTCGTCAAGGACCGTTGTGGCATCGCCGCCTCCGAAGGCCAGGCGCAGCAATTGCTCCTTGTATCGGTTGCGGTAGCGGGTCTGGTAGCTGTCGGAGGCCAGGGCGCCGCCGGCCGCTTCGTGCGCGGTTCCCTCGGCGCTGAAACGCAGGCGCAACAGGCGATCGAACATGCCGACGGTGCGGATGGTCATGCCGGTCCGGGTGGTGTTTGCTTCCTGATCGCGGCTGATGGCCATATCGCCGGCGTGAAAGCCGCCCCACATGATCTCATAGCGATAGCCGACCGGCTCGGCCATGGCCGGGGCCGCCACTACCATCATCGCCAGTCCGATCAGTCCGTTACGCAATATCGCTCCTCCTCGTCCGACCATAGCATGGCCGGGCTTGCCGCTGATATTCCTTGATCCGGGTCATGTGGCCCTCCCGCGACCCCCGGCAATCCTACCCCGACGGGTGGATACTCCTCCTCCTGCTCTGCTACTCAGAGGCCATAATAGAGGTTTTACAACTCGCCCGGGGCGGGGAAGTCGTGTAGGTGACAAAGCCCTCTTTGCAGTGCAGCAAAATGGGCGAAGGGGAGAAAGCCGTTCAGGGGCGGGCCGGGCTCCGTATCGAATTGCTCCAAACTACTGATTTTCAAGTGTGATCGGGCTTGGCAAACCGGCGGCGGGCAGGCATTGTTTTCCGCAAAACGCGGCCAAGCGCGGCATGACAGAATAACAGGAGAAGCCATGTCTCTGACCATTGGTGTCCCAAAGGAAACCTTCGCCAACGAAAAGCGGGTAGCGACCGTCCCCGACGTGGTCCAGAAGCTGATCAAGCTGGGCTTCGCGGTGGTTGTCGAAAGCGGTGCCGGTGCCCTGGCCAATTTCGATGACGAATCCTACGTGGCCGAGGGCGCGACCATCGCCGCCGACGCCGCCGCGCTGTGGGCCGCATCGGACATGGTCTTCAAGGTCCGCGCCCCCTCCATGGACGAGGTGCCGCTGATCAAGGAAGGCACAACCCTGATCAGCTTCATCTGGCCCGCCCAGAATCCGGAGCTCATGCAGGCCCTGGCGTCGCGCAAGATCACCGTGCTGGCCATGGATTGCGTGCCGCGTCAGCTCAGTCGCGCCCAGAAGATGGACGCCCTGTCCTCCATGGCCAATATCGCCGGCTACCGTGCCGTGATCGAGGCCGCCAATCAGTTCGGCCGCTTCTTCACCGGCCAGATCACCGCTGCGGGCAAGGTGCCGCCGGCCAAGGTCTTTGTCGCCGGTGCCGGCGTGGCCGGTCTGGCCGCCCTGGGAACCTCCGTCAGCCTGGGCGCCATCGTGCGCGCCAATGATACCCGTGCCGAGGTGGCCGATCAGGTCAAATCCATGGGCGCCGAATTCATCAAGGTGGATTACGAGGAGGAAGGCTCGGGCGGCGGCGGCTACGCCAAGGTCATGAGCGAGGGCTTCCAGCAGGCCCAGCGCGAGATGTACGCCCAGCAGGCGCGCGAGGTGGACATCATCATCACCACCGCCCTGATTCCCGGCAAGCCCGCGCCCAGGCTGATCACCGCCGAGATGGTGCAGAGCATGCGCGCCGGCAGCGTCATCGTCGACATGGCCGCCGAGCAGGGCGGCAATTGCGAGCTGACCGTGCCGGGCGAGGTGGTGGTGCGCCATGGCGTCACCATCGTCGGCTATGCCGACCTGCCGAGCCGCCTGTCCAAGCAGTCCAGTACGCTCTACGCCACCAACCTGCTGCGCCTGACCGAGGAATTGTGCAAGACCAAGGACGGCAACATCGACGTCAATTTCGGCGATGATGCCATTCGCGGCCTGACCGTCATCAAGGAGGGCGAGATCACCTGGCCGCCGCCGCCCCTGGTGCTGCCGGCGCCGCCGGCCGCCAAGCCCGCCGCCGCCGCGCCGGTCGCGGCCAAGAAGTCGGGCCACGGCCATGGCGCCGGCGAGCCCATGTCGGCCAAGGCCCTGGCCAAGGTCTTCGCCGTGGGCGCCCTGGCCTTCTGGTTCGTGGGCACCCATGCGCCCGAGGCTTTCCTGGGGCACTTCACCGTCTTCGTCCTGGCCTGCTTCGTCGGCTACATGGTGGTGTGGAACGTCACCCCGGCCCTGCATACGCCGCTGATGAGCGTCACCAACGCCATCTCGTCCATCATCGTCATCGGCGCCCTGGTCCAGATCTCGCCGCCGCTGGGTGAAGGGGTGTCGCGCCCCGGCTTCTGGATCGGTCTGCTGGCGGTGGTCGGCATCATTCTCACCTCCATCAACATGTTCGGTGGCTTTGCCGTCACCAAGCGCATGTTGGCGATGTTCCGCAAGTAAGGGGTGCACCATGTCTTCTAGCCTCGCTACCGTTTCCTACATCGGTGCCACCATCCTCTTCATCCTCAGCCTGGGCGGCCTGTCCAACCCCGAGACCTCGCGCCGCGGCAATGTGCTCGGCATGATCGGCATGGCCCTGGCGGTGTTCGCCACCGTCTTCGGTCCGCAGGTGACCTGGGCCGGGGTGCCGTGGATCATCATCTCCATGGCCATCGGCGGCTCGGTCGGCCTGTACGCCGCCCGCACCGTGCAGATGACCCAGATGCCCGAACTGGTCGCCCTGATGCATTCGCTGGTCGGCCTGGCCGCCTGTCTGGTCGGCTTTGCCTCCTATATCGATACCGCCCACACCTTCGTCGGTGCCGAGAAGTCCATTCATGACATCGAGATCTATGTGGGGATCCTGATCGGTGCGGTGACCTTCTCCGGCTCGCTGATCGCCTTCGGCAAGCTGTCTGCCAAGATCGGCGGCAAGCCGCTGCTGCTGCCCGGCCGCCATTTCCTCAATCTGGCTGGTCTGCTGGTGGTGATCTGGGTGGGCGGCTCGTTCGTCGGCGCCGAGAGCGTCGGCGGCGGCTTCTTCGCCCTGATCATCATGACCATCATCGCCCTGGCCTTCGGCGTGCACATGGTCATGGCCATCGGCGGCGCCGACATGCCGGTGGTGGTGTCCATGCTGAACAGCTATTCCGGTTGGGCGGCGGCGGCCACCGGCTTCATGCTCAACAACGATCTGCTGATCGTCACCGGCGCCCTGGTGGGCTCCTCCGGCGCCATCCTGTCCTACATCATGTGCCGGGCCATGAACCGCAATTTCGTCAGCGTCATCGCCGGCGGCTTCGGCACCGGTGGCGGCACCGTGGTGGCGGCGGCCGACGGTCAGCCGGCGGGGGAGGTGACCTCCGTCTCCGCCCTGGAGACCGCCGAGCTGCTGAAGGATTCCAAGAGCGTGATCATCGTGCCGGGCTACGGCATGGCGGTGGCCCAGGCCCAGCATACGGTCTATGAGATCACCAAGCATCTGCGCGAGAAGGGCGTCACCGTCCGCTTCGGCATCCATCCGGTGGCCGGCCGCATGCCGGGTCACATGAACGTGCTGCTGGCCGAGGCCAAGGTGCCCTATGACATCGTCATGGAAATGGACGAGATCAACGACGATTTCCCGGAGACCGATGTGACCATGGTCATCGGTGCCAACGACATCGTCAATCCGGCCGCCCAGGATGACCCCAACAGCCCCATCGCCGGGATGCCGGTGCTGGAAGTCTGGAAGGCCAAGACCTCCATCGTCATGAAGCGGTCCATGGCGTCGGGCTATGCTGGCGTCGATAACCCTCTGTTCTACAAAGAGAATAACCGCATGCTGTTTGGCGATGCCAAGAAAATGTTAGATGAAGTGCTAACTGCGCTGAAGGCCTGAGGCCATCGGTTTCAAGAACAAGGACAGGCGGCGGCCCCCGCGAAGGGGCCGCCGCTTTCGTTTGGATCGGCCGAAGGGCCTATTACGTCTGTAATTAAAATAATTCCAAATACATCTTCCAAACCCACAATAATTTTATGATTATGGCGGTGCGGTGATGTTCAGCCACCTTTCGCAAGGAGAGGCTCGGGGAGAGCGTCTCGGGAGGTCACCGCGCAAAACTCGCCAATAGGGGAACCATGCCATGATCAAACGCATGACGCTTTCGCTCGCCCTTTTGCTGGGGATGCAGGCGGTGCCGGCCTTGGCCGCATCCGAACCGATCCAGCCCATTCCGCCGGCCAAGATCAAGGATGCCAAGCTGGTCGAGCTGGGCAAGAAGCTGTATTTCGACACCCGTCTGTCCAAATCCGGCTTCATCTCGTGCAATTCCTGCCACAATTTGTCCATGGGCGGCACGGACAACCTGAAAACCTCCATCGGCCATAACTGGAACAAGGGGCCGATCAACGCCCCCACCGTACTGAATTCCAGCATGAATCTGGCTCAGTTCTGGGATGGCCGCGCCGCTGATCTCAAGGCCCAGGCCGGCGGCCCCATCGCCAATCCCGGCGAAATGGCCTCCAACCATGCCCTGGCCGTCGACGTGCTGCAGTCCATTCCCGGCTATGTCAGCGAGTTCAAGGCGGTGTTCGGAACCGGGACGGTGACCATCGATGAGGTCACCAAAGCCATCGCCGCCTTCGAGGAAACCCTGGTCACCCCCAATTCCCGCTTCGACAAGTGGCTGAAGGGTGACAAGAAGGCGCTGAAGGCCAACGAAGTGGCGGGTTACGCCCTGTTCAAGGATTCCGGCTGTACCGCTTGCCACAATGGCCCGGCGGTGGGCGGCAATTCCTTCCAGAAGATGGGGGTGGTCGAGGCCTACAAGGCCACCAGCCCGGCCGAGGGCCGTGTCGGTGTCACCAAGGACGAGGCCGACCGCTTCAACTTCAAGGTACCGACCTTGCGCAATGTGGAACTGACCTATCCCTACTTCCATGATGGCGAGGCCGCCACCTTGAAGCAGGCGGTCGATACCATGGGCCGCATCCAGCTGGGCCGTCAGTTCACCGATGACGAGAACGGCAAGATCGTCGCCTTTCTCAAGACCCTGACCGGCGACCAGCCCAGCTTCAAGCTGCCGCTCCTGCCGCCGTCGTCGGATTCCACGCCGCGTCCGACCCCATTCGACAAGTAAGTCCTGGAAATCTTATTCCGGCGGCCTTCCGTCAAGGGGGGCCGCCGCTTCGTTGTAACGTTCGTTCAGGCTCGCTCCACCCCTGCCAGGAATGTCTGGACCGAGGTGTTGAGGCTTTCGGATTGCAGGCTGAGTGCCTTGACGGCGCCCAGGACGTCATTGGCGGTTTTACCGGTGGCGCCCGCTTCGCTGGTGACATCGACCACATGGCGCGAGACGTCGCGGGTTCCCTCGGCGGCCTCGTGAACGTTACGGGCGATGTCGCGGGTGGTGGCGTCCTGCTCCTCCACCGCGGCGGCGATGGCGGCGGAGACCTCGTTGATGCGTTCGATGATGGCGCCGATGCTGCCGATGGCGGCCACGGCCTGATCGGTGGCGGCCTGAACGGCGCTGACCTGGGTGGTGATTTCACTGGTGGCCCTGGCGGTCTGGGTGGCCAGATGCTTGACCTCGTTGGCGACCACGGCAAAGCCCTTGCCGGCCTCGCCGGCCCGCGCCGCCTCGATGGTGGCGTTGAGGGCAAGCAGGTTGGTCTGACCGGCGATATCGCCGATCATGGTCACCACTTCCCCGATATTTCGCGCCGCGTCGGCCAGTCCGTGAACCAGCGCGTTGGTACGCTCGGCCTCGGCCACCGCTTCTTGCGAGACCTGGGCCGAACTTGCCACCTGGCGGCTGATTTCATTGATGGAGGAGGACAATTCCTCGGCGGCCCCGGCCACGGTCTGGACGTT
>JACQAD010000236.1 GCA_016195125.1 Magnetospirillum sp. | reverse complement strand
GGCGCCGACCCCACATTACGGGTAGGCGCCCTGCGCGACCGGCTCGAACGCGATGCCCTCAAGCGGGTGTCCGGGGCGGTGGTGATCGGAGCCGATGCTCCCCGCCTGCCCAATACGTCCTGTCTGGCTCTGCCGGGCGTGGACGGGCGGGTTCAGGTGATGGCTCTGGACCTTGCCGGTGTGGCGGTCAGCGCCGGGGCGGCCTGCTCGTCGGGAAAGGTGGCGGCAAGCCACGTCCTGGCGGCCATGGGATTGGGAGAGGTCGTGGCCGGTTCGGCCATACGGGTCAGTCTGGGCTGGTCCAGCGGGCCCGAGGATGTGGATGCGTTCCTGGATGCCTGGACCGATCTGGCCCGGCGGAAGGGGTTTAAGGTTTCTGAGGCGGCTTATGCGGCCTGAGACAAAATACCAAGAAGAAGGGATCGACGGATGACTGCTTTTGGCAAGACCCCCAGCCTGACCCGCCCGCAGGGAGCCCCGGTCTACCTGGACTATCAGGCCACGACTCCTTGTGATCCCCGCGTGGTCGACGCCATGTTGCCCTGGTTCACCGAGAAGTTCGGCAATCCCCATTCGCGCAATCACCGCTATGGCTGGGAAGCCGAGGAGGCGGTCGAGCAGGCGCGTGAGCAGGTGGCCGACATCATCGGCGCCGATTCCAAGGAGGTGATCTTCACCTCGGGCGCCACCGAATCCAACAATCTGGCCCTGAAGGGCGTGGCTCACTTCTACAAGGACAAGAAGAACCACATCGTCACCGTGGTGACCGAGCACAAATGCGTCCTCGATACCTGTCGCCACCTCGAGCAGGAAGGGTTCACCGTGACCTACCTGCCGGTGAAGGCCGATGGTCTGGTGGATATGGATGAACTGGACGCCGCCATTACCGACAAGACGGTGATCGTCTCGGTGATGGCCGTCAACAACGAGATCGGCGTGATCCAGCCCCTGGCCGAGATCGGGGCGCTGTGTCGCAAGAAGGGTGCCTTCTTTCATACCGATTGTGCCCAGGCGGTAGGCAAGATCCCCCTGGACGTCAACGCCATGAACATCGACCTGATGAGCATCTCGGGGCACAAGCTTTACGGACCCAAGGGGATCGGCGCCCTGTATGTCCGTCGCCGTCCCCGCATCCGTCTGGTGCCGCTGATCACCGGTGGCGGCCAGGAACGCGGCATGCGCTCGGGCACCCTGGCGACGCCGCTTTGCGTCGGGCTGGGCATGGCCTGCGCCATCGCCAAGGCCGAGATGGGCGCCGAGGCCGAGAAGCTCAAGCGCCTCAACCAGCGTCTGCTGGGCGGCTTGCAGCAGCGCCTGCCGGAAATCTACGTCAACGGTCACCTGGACCACCGTATCCCCGGCAACCTCAATATCTCCTTCGCCTTCGTCGAGGGTGAGGGGCTGATGATGGGCGTCAAGGATCTGGCGGTATCGTCGGGCTCGGCCTGCACTTCGGCCTCGCTGGAGCCGTCCTACGTGCTGCGCGCCCTCGGTCTGGATGCCGAGATGGCCCATACCTCGCTTCGTTTCGGCATGGGCCGCTTCACCACCGACGAGGATATCGACTTCGCCATCGACCACATCGTCGAAGCCGTGGAACACCTGCGCGCCATGAGCCCGCTGTGGGACATGCATCTGGACGGGGTCGATATCAAGTCGATCCAGTGGGCCGAGCACTGATGACCTTGGCGGAACAGTTCCGCCTCATGTTAGAATGATTCCGGGCTGATGCCCGACGGAAAGCTGGAGGACGGTTATGGCTTACAGTGACAAGGTTATCGACCACTACGAGCACCCCCGCAACGTGGGCGCCCTGGACAAGGACGATGCCGGTGTCGGCACCGGTCTGGTGGGGGCGCCGGCCTGCGGCGACGTCATGAAGCTGCAGATCAAGGTCAGCGCCGAAGGCATCATCGAGGACGCCAAGTTCAAGACGTTCGGGTGCGGCTCGGCCATTGCCTCGAGCTCGCTGGTGACGGAATGGGTCAAGGGCAAGACCCTGGACGAGGCGGCGTCCATCAAGAACACCGACATCGCCCAGGAACTGGCCCTGCCGCCGGTCAAGATCCATTGTTCGGTTCTGGCCGAGGATGCTATCAAGGCCGCCATCGCCGACTACAAGAAGAAGTCGGGCAAGGATACCGAGGCGGCGGAATAACCCCCTCCATCCGAGGGAAGAGCAACAAGTAAGGGGAAAATCATGGCACCAGCTCCCATGACCATCACCGATGCCGCCGCCGAGCGCGTCAAGGCCCTGTTGTCCAAGCGCGGCAAGCCGTCGGTGGGTATCCGTATCGGCGTGCGGTCCAAGGGCTGCTCGGGCATGTCCTACACTCTGGAATACGCCGACGAGAAGTCGCAGTTCGACGAGATCCTGGAAGACAAGGGGGTCACCGTCCTGATCGACCCCAAGGCCACCATGTTCATCCTGGGCACCGAGATGGATTACGTGGAAGACAAGATGCAATCCGGCTTCGTCTTCAAGAACCCCAATGAAAAGGGCCGCTGTGGCTGCGGTGAATCCTTCCACGTCTAAGGGGGGATTTCAGGATTTTCGTCATTCCCGCCAAGGCGGGATCCATGTGTCCGGGCCTGATTCCGGGGCGAATATGGACCTCTGTCTTCGAGGGGGTGACGATAAAGAATGATCGAGCCCAGTCGGTTTCAGTAAGCTTAGAGAGTCGCATGAACGCTTCCGCCGCCGCCGCCCAGATCGTTCCGTGTTGGTCCTGCAAGGGGCCGGTGGCCTCGCGCGCCCTGTTCTGTTCCGTCTGCGGAGCCGTCCAGGGGCCGGGAGCCATCGACCATTACACCCGCCTGGGCATGCAACCGGCCTTCGACCTCGACCTCGATCTCCTTGAACGCCAGTATTTCGGCTTCCAGCGCCGCCTGCATCCCGACCGCTTCGCCTACAAATCGGGTAAGGAAAAGGCGCTGTCGCAAAGCCAGGCCACCTCGCTGAACGAGGCCTACGAGACGCTCAAAGACCCCCTGAAGCGCGCCGCCTATCTGCTGGGCCTGCTGGGCCATCCCGTCGATCTGACCGCCTGCGGCACCATCAACGACCGCGAACTGCTGATGGAGCAGATGGAAAAACGCGAGGCCCTGGCCGAGGCCACCACCCCCGACCAG
>JACQAD010000235.1 GCA_016195125.1 Magnetospirillum sp. | reverse complement strand
GCGGGCGTTGATCTTGCCGGTCAGGTTGCGACGGGTGGCGTCGGGCTTGATGATCGAGAGGGTACGTTCGGTAGCCATTCTTGAAATTCCTTTCGGCGGTTGCTCGCGCCGCGCCTTGGATTCGGAATGGGCGGCTGCGTACACCCCCGGCGGCCGGGCGCTCGGGAGACGGCGGGTTATAACCTCAACCGCAGCCAAGAGCAACGGTCTCGCGATGACAACCGGCCAGCCCGGGACTCGGGGTGGGCCAATAACCAAAGCCGGTCTTTGCCGCCCGGTCTTGGCCGTGCTATTCCAGCGCCCATGCTGCACATCAACGACATTACCTTTCGCTACGGCGGCCGGACCATCTTCGAGCATGCCACCGTTCACATCCCCGCCGGCCAGCGTGTGGGTCTGGTGGGGCGCAACGGCACCGGCAAGACCACGCTGTTCAAGCTGATTCTGGGGGAATTGCACCTGGATGGCGGCGAGATCAACATGCGCCCGCGCGCCCGGCTCGGCCGACTGGCCCAGGAGGCGCCCGAGGGCGAGACCAGCCTGATCGATTGCGTCCTGGCCGCCGATACCGAACGCACCGCTTTGTTCGAGGAGGCCGACAATTGCCACGACGGCCACCGCATCGCCGAGATCCACGAGCGGCTGATGGCCATCGACGCCCACTCGGCCCCGTCGCGGGCGGCCTCCATTCTTTCGGGCCTGGGCTTTGATTCCGAGGCGCAGCAGCAGCCGGTCTCGGACTTTTCCGGCGGCTGGCGCATGCGCGTCGCCCTGGCCGCCGCCTTGTTCGCCAGCCCCGACCTGCTGCTGCTGGACGAGCCCACCAATCACCTGGACCTGGAAGCCACTCTGTGGCTGCAAAGCCATCTGGCCGTCTATCCCGGCACCCTGGTGGTGATCAGCCATGACCGCGAGTTGCTGAACGAGGTCACCAACCGCATCATCCATCTGGAAGGCGGCAAGCTGAACGCCTATGGCGGCAATTACGACCGCTTCGAGGCGACTCGCCGCGCCCGCATGGAATTGCAGAGCAAGGCCTTCACCAAGCAGCAGGAGCAGCGCAAGAAGATCCAGTCCTTCATCGACCGCTTCAAGGCCAAGGCCACCAAGGCCGCCCAGGCCCAAAGCCGGGTCAAGATGCTGGAGCGCATGGAGATGGTGGTCCCGGTGGTCGAGGATAGGGCCATGTCCTTCGACTTCCCCGATCCCGAGCCGCTCAGCCCTCCCATCATCGCCATCGACCACGGAACCGCCGGTTATGGCGACAAGGTGGTGCTGAGGGGCCTCGACATCCGCATCGACATGGACAGCCGCATCGCCCTGCTGGGCGCCAACGGCAACGGCAAGTCGACCCTGGCCAAGATCCTGTCCGGGCGGCTCGACCTGCTCGACGGCCAGTTCCGCAAGCCGCAAAAGCTCAAGATCGGATATTTCGCCCAGCATCAGACCGAAGAACTGCGCCTGGACGAAACCCCGTTCGAGCATATGGCCATGCTGATGAAGGGCCTGCCCGAGGCCAAGGTCAGGGCGCAATTGGGCCGCTTCGGCTTCGAGCAGGACCGCGCCAACGTCAAGGTCTCCTCGCTGTCGGGCGGCGAGAAGTCGCGGCTGCTGTTCGCGCTGATGAGCCGCGAGGCGCCGCATCTGATGATCCTGGACGAGCCCACCAACCACCTGGACATCGATGCCCGCGAGGCCCTGGTGGCGGCCCTCAACGCCTATGACGGCGCCGTTATCCTGATCAGCCACGATCCCCACCTGATCGAGCTGACCGCCGACAATCTGTGGCTGGTCGGCGAAGGCGGGGTCAGGGCCTTCGACGGTGACCTGGCCGCCTATCGCAGGCTGCTGCTCGATCAGGCCCGCGACGCCAAGCGCAGCGCCAAGAAGGATAGCGGCGCCGAAAAGAGCGGCGATTCGGCCCAGCGCAAGGCCGACCGCAAGGCCGCCGCCGGAGCCCGCGCCCAATTGGCACCGTTGCGCAAGACGGCCCAGGCCGCCGAGAAGGCGCTGGAGGAACTGCACCGCCAGCAAAAAGCGTTGGAGGCGCAATTGGCCGATCCCAAACTCTATCGGGGCGCGGTCAGCGCCAAGGTCACCGAGCTCAAGCGTCAGGAGGCCGACCTCGCCCGCCGGATCGAGGCCGCAGAACTGGCCTGGCTGACGGCCCAGGAAGAATTGGAAGCAGCGCAGGCCTAGCCACATCGCCGCATTCGAGATAGGCTGAAGACCGTCCTCCGCCCTAGGAAAGACCTCGGTGACCGCCCCCGAGACCACTGAAACCACCGCCACCACGCCCCCCCGCGACCCGGGGGATCTGCGCCGCTTGCTGCGCCTGTTCGTGGTCCTGATGACGACGCTGCTGGTGGGAGGCTCGGTCGCCTTCTTGTACCATCTGCGTGAGATGGCCATGGACAACGCCGCCATGACCTCCGCTGGGGCGGTGAGGCTGCTGGACGATCATCTGACCCGGACGCTGACCACCACCGACGCCATCGTCGCCCGCATGGCTCAGATCTCCTACCAGCGGGCACACGGGGCCATTTCATCGGCCGCCGAGATTCAGGAACTTATCAGCCTGGAGGCCGGCTTGCCGCAGCGCGGCTCCATCCTGGTCACCAATGCTGCCGGACTGGTCGTGGCCGCCGCCAATCCCCCCAAAAGCGCGGCCAGCATCAATCTTGCCGGGCGCGACTTCTTCCAGGCCCATGCCGGGGGTGCCGAACGGATCATCGGCCCCATGATCGAGGGCGCTTACAACAACGATCTGATCTTCACCCTGAGCCGCCGCATTTCCGATTCCGACGGCGCTTTCGCCGGAATCGTGGTGGCGGGACTCGACACCCGCTTCTTCACGGATTTCTACACGACCCTGAGCCTGGGCCCATCCAGCTTCATCGGCGCCAATACCAGCGGCAAGATCATGCTGCGCCAGCCCCATCCCGAGCGCTTCGTCGGCCGCTTCACCCCCAACAACGCCGTCCTCGCCGCCGCCGGCAAGCAGATGGAGGGAACGCTGCGCATCGCCTCGCCGGGCGACGGCATCGACCGCGTCATCTCCTATCGCCGGCTGGCCCAGTTCAACGTGGTGACCAGTGTCGGCATGGCCACCGACGACATCCTGGCCCCCTGGTGGCGGGCGGTGATGATCATGTCGGTGGCGCTGAGCGTCGTTCTGTCCGGCCTGCTGGCCCTGGCGGTTCTGACCTTCCGCGGCCTTCGACGCGAGGAGCGGACCATGGCCGGACTGGAAGCCACCGTCATCGCCCGCACCCAGGAGGCGGAATTGCGGGCCGAGGAGGCAAGACAGGCCAATGACAGCAAGACCCGCTTCCTGGCCGCCGCCTCCCACGATTTGCGTCAGCCGCTGCAAGCGGCGGGCATGTTCGCCGAGGTTCTGGCCGGGCAATTGGAAAACCCGCGCCAGCTCCAGGTGGTGGACAAGCTGCGCCAGAGCATCGACGCCACCAATTCGCTGCTGGCCACCCTGCTGGATGTCTCGGCCCTGGAGGCGGGCAAGATCAAACCCAACCTCGTCACCTTCCGTCTGATGCCGCTCCTGGCCGGACTGGTCGATCAGGTCGAGCCCGAGGCCAGCGCCAAGG
>JACQAD010000073.1 GCA_016195125.1 Magnetospirillum sp. | reverse complement strand
GGAGAGCACCGGCAATTCCCGCATTCTGCTGACCGAGCGCGGCGCCAGCTTCGGCTACAACACCCTGGTCACCGACATGCGCGGCCTGCCCATCATGGCTCAAACCGGATGGCCGGTGATCATGGACGCCACCCATGCGGTGCAATCGCCGGGCGGCCAGGACAATTCCTCGGGCGGCGACCGCCGGATGGCGCCGGTTCTGGCGCGGGCCGCCGTCGCCACCGGCATTGCCGGGGTGTTCATCGAATGCCATCCCGATCCCGACCATGCGCCATCGGACGGACCCAACATGATCCGCATGACCGACATGCCGGCCCTGATCGAGGTGTTGATGAAGATCGACGCCACCGCCAAGTGCCATCCCATTTCCATAGACTAAGCTCAGCAATACCCAGGGGAGAGTTCCGATGACCGCCATTATCGACATTCACGCCCGCGAAATTCTCGACTCGCGCGGCAATCCCACCGTCGAGGTGGATGTGGTGCTGGAGACCGGCGTGTTCGGTCGCGCCGCCGTTCCCTCGGGTGCCTCCACCGGTGTGCACGAGGCGTGCGAGCTGCGTGATGGCGACAAGAAGCGCTATCTCGGCAAGGGCGTTCTCAAGGCTTGCGACGCGGTCAACGGCGAGATCTACGACGCTCTGTCCGGCATGGACGTGGAAGACCAGATCGTGCTCGACAGGACCATGATCGAGCTGGACGGCACCCCCAACAAGTCCCGCCTGGGTGCCAACGCCATCCTGGGCGTCTCCCTGGCCGCCGCCAAGGCCGCCGCCGAGGAATCCGGCCTGCCGCTGTACCGCTATGTGGGTGGTTCCTTCGCCTCCACCCTGCCGGTGCCCATGATGAACATCATCAACGGTGGCGCCCACGCCGACAATCCCATCGACATCCAGGAATTCATGATCATGCCGGTGGGCGCCGATTCCTGCGCCGACGCCATCCGCATGGGCGCCGAGGTGTTCCACGCCCTCAAGAAGACGCTGAAGGATGCCGGTCACAACACCAATGTGGGTGACGAGGGTGGCTTCGCCCCCAACCTCAAGAGCGCCGAAATGGCGCTGGACTTCATCATGAAGTCCATCGAGACCGCCGGCTACAAGCCCGGCGAGGACATCATGCTGGCCCTGGACGCCGCGTCCTCCGAGTTCTTCAAGAACGGCAAGTACGTCATGGAGGGCGCCAAGAAGACCTTCGACCAGAAGGGCCTGGTCAAGTTCTATACCAAGCTGGTCAATTCCTATCCCATCATCTCCATCGAAGACGGCTGCGCCGAGGACGATCTGGAGGGTTGGGGCCTGCTGACCGAGGCCCTGGGCGCCAAGTGCCAGATCGTCGGCGACGACCTGTTCGTCACCAATCCCGAGCGCCTGGCCATGGGCATCGAGACCGGCCTGGCCAATTCCATCTTGGTCAAGGTCAACCAGATCGGCACTCTGTCCGAGACCCTGGAAGCCGTCGACATGGCCCACAAGGCCGGCTACACCGCCGTGATGAGCCACCGTTCCGGCGAGACGGAGGATTCCACCATCGCCGATCTGGCGGTCGCCACCAATTGCGGCCAGATCAAGACCGGCTCGCTGTCGCGCTCGGATCGTATCGCCAAGTACAACCAGCTGATCCGCATTGAGGAATTGCTGGGTTCGGCCGCCCGCTATGCCGGCAAGGCGATCGTGCGCCGCTGATCCAGAACGTTGTTCTGAAAAACCGGCCGGACAGGAAGCTGTCCGGCCGTGTTTGTTTTACCAGGGGAGTTGGGGCGAACGGCCGTCGGACAGGAAGATGTCGGGGTAGAGCTTATCCACCAGCGTCCGGGCGATGTCGGGGGAGAGCTCGGAATTATTGGCAAGCAGAACGACCCGTGCCGCCATGCGCTGGTCGGCGCAGTCCAGTCCCGCCCGGCGGGCGGCGGATACGGCGGAGAAAATGGTCTCGTACACCGATCGGGCCATGGGCATTGTCTCCGCGAGTGCGAGTGGAGTGCCATCCATTGCAACCATCGCAGTTGTCCACAGCCGTGGCGAGACTCGGTTCTAAATGATTTGTATGGCTGTCTGACGGGGGATGACGGAAATACATCCCGAATTCATTGCTGCTCCAGCATTGCTTCTTGCTCGAAATCGGCGCAGACCTGAGCCAGCTGGGCCGGCGACAGGAAGATGCCGAAGCCCATCAGGTCGTTGCGGATCTTCATCATCAGGAAGCTTTCCGTCGCCGCCGTCTCGACGCTGGCGAAATCGGCGTCCAGCAGCAGGCGCAGGTAGTTCTGATTGTCCTCGTCGGTGAGGTCGCAGGTCCATTGGGCCAGTTTCTTGTTCCGCCGCGCCCTCAGCCAGAACCGGGCCTCGTCCCGGTTGGTGAAGCTGGCCTCGCTGGTTCTTCCCTTGGCGGCGAAGGTCTCCAGAAGCGACCCCATCCACTTGCCTCCAAAACCGACTGGAATAAATGTTCATTCTGCGTTCACAGGAAAACTGTGAGCGGCTTCACCCAAGGACTCGAATGTGAGTCATTTCTGCAACACCAGTGACTCGTAAAGCAGAAAAGTGAATAGGCTGTGAATGCGTGTGTTGACGCAGTGAATCCCCGTGTGATTCCATCCGCCTATGTTACAGGAACTTCTCCGTCGTTGTCGTCGCGTTGTCGGGCCCATGATCGGGCTTGGTGCCGTGACCTATTTCGCCTACCACACCGTGGAAGGTGATCGCGGAGTTCTGGCCTATTTGCGTCTTCAGAACGAAATCCTCGACGCCGAGATGCAATTGTCCAAGGTGTCGTCCGAGCGTACCGAGATGGAGCACCGGGTGCTGTTGCTGCGTCCCGATCACCTCGACCCGGACATGCTCGAGGAACGCGCCCGCATCATGCTGAACATGGGGCGCGAGGGGGAAGTGGTCGTCTTCGACAAGCGCCGCTAACTCTTCTTCTTCGCCACCGGCTTGCAGCGTGCCATGCCTTGAGGGGGAAGGCGGCATTCCTTGAGGTCGTCCCACAGGCGGATGACCACATAGACGTCATTGCCCCGGTATTCGAGCAATACGTTCTGGAAGGCGGTGGTTTCCAGGATGGGCCGGGCGGTGAGGTCACGGAACACCAGCAGCGGGCAGGCCTTGACCCGGTCGCAGATGGCCACGGATTCCAGGCTTATCAGGGTGTTGCCGCGATAGCGCGCCACGCTGATGCGCGCTGGACGCCCGGCGGCATTGGCCTTGGCCAGATGTTTGGCGGCATGCTTGCGTACCGCCACCAGTTCCGGCTCGCTGGGATCATAGGCGAATTCCACGAAGATGCGGTTGCCCTCGATGGCTTCAGCCTGGGCGATTGCCGGGGGGAGCAGCAGGACAAGGGCGAGAATCGCCAGCCGCAGCATCAATGAATCTCGTGGAACTTGGTCAGATCCAGGGCCCTTTGCCCATTGGGCAGGGTCGTGAACACATCCACGAAGCGCCCTCCCCAGATGATTTCATCGGCGCAATAGGCATGCCTGGCATGGACGTCCTGGGCGAAGGCTTCGTGATGGCCGGTGAACAGCACGAGCAGCTCGGAATGGCTGTTGCGCAGAGTCTCGGTGGTTTCGCCGTACAATGGCGAGTGGTGGTCGATGGGATGCATCACCGTCCAGGAGAGCGAGAAGACCGGTGAACGGGCGCGAGCCAGCCGCAAATCATGGAAGCGGCGGTAAATCATACCTTCCTCGCTGATTTCGCTGCGCACCAGGACCAGATGAACGTCGGCCTCGACGATCTGCTCCTCCCTGAGATTGGCCAGGCGCAGCATCAGGGTCGGCTGTCCCTCGAAGGGGGAGACGACCATGCGGGTGCTGAACAGCACGCCGGCCGTGGGGCGGGTGAAGCGGGCGTACATGATGCCCGCCGCCACGGCCAGGGACATCATGCCCACCAGGGCCTCGAACGCCACCAGGGCGTTGGCCAGGGGGCCGATGGGGATCAGCTTGCCATAGCCGATGGTGGCCATGGTCTGAACGCTGAAGAAGAAGGCATCGGTGAACGAGCCCGGCCGCGCATTCTCGATGACGTCGCCACAGGCCAGATAGGCCAGGGCGAACAGCGCGTTGATCATCAGATAGATGCCGGAGATCAGGGCGAAGAAGACCGGCCAGCTGACGGTCAGCAGGCTATGGTAATGGTCACCGGCCCAACCGCGCCGCTCCAGCCCGAGGCGGGTGACGTTGCTTGACCCGTCGGGGTTGAGGATGCGCGGCTTTTGCTCGGACTGGCTCATTCTTCTCTCATGTCAGAGGATGGCCTGAATGTCGATGGCCGAAGCTCTCCATGCAGGATCATCGTGTCATTTTCCACCGGCTTTGGGCTAGGGTTTCCCGGTCCGTTCAGTTTCGAGGTCGCCTGTGTTCAAAGTTCTGGCCCGTATCGGTATCGACGCCTTTCTGATTGGCCTGATGGCCATGGTCGGACTGGCTTGGGTCGCCCCCGAACTGGGGCGCAGCGGCGGCGTGCTGCGGATGGATGCCGTCACCGGCTATGGCGTCGCCCTGGTCTTCCTGCTCTATGGTCTGACATTGCCGCCCGAGCGGTTGAAGGCCGGCCTTCTGAACTGGCGTCTGCATCTGCTGGTCCAGGCCTCCACCTTCCTGCTGTTTCCGGCCCTGGTCTGGGGGTTGGGCTGGGGATTGGCGGGCAGGCTGCATCCCGATCTGATGCTGGGCTTTTTCTTCCTGGCGGCGTTGCCGTCGACCATTTCCTCGTCGGTGGCCATGACCTCCATCGCAAGAGGCAATGTGGCGGGAGCCATCTTCAATGCCACGCTGTCGAGTTTGATCGGCGTGGTGCTGACGCCGCTTTGGGTCAACTGGTATCTGTCGGCCAGCGGCGGCTCGCTGGATCTGGGAAGGGTGCTGGTCAAGATCTTGCTGCTGGTCCTGCTGCCCATCGTCGCGGGTCAGGTGCTGCGCCCGTTCCTGCATGCCTGGATCGACCGCAACATGCGTTGGCTCAAGACCCTGGATCGCGCCACCATCTTGCTGATCGTCTTCAACTCGTTTGCCGATTCCATCACCGAGGGGGTATGGGCCGAGCATGGCGGCAACACCCTGGCGCTGGTGGCGGGAGGATCGGTTCTGCTGTTCTTCTTCGTCTTCGGCCTGTTGCAGGTGGTGTGCCGTGGGCTGGGCTTCAATCGTGAGGATGCCATCGCCGGGGTGTTTTGCGGCACCAAGAAGTCATTGGCCACCGGCGTCCCCATGGCCAAGATCATGTTCGGAACCTCGCCGGTTCTGGGCATGGTGATCGCGCCGGTCATCCTTTACCACTTCATCCAATTGGTGGCGGCCAGCGTCATCGCCCGCAAGTGGCAAGATGATGCTTGAGGTCGAGGGCCTGACCCGGCCGGGCCTGAATCCGGCGTTCCTGCATCTGGCGGCGGGTGAATGCGTCGCGGTGTCCGGCCCGTCGGGGGCCGGCAAGACCCTGCTGTTGCGCGCCATCGCCGATCTCGATCCCAATGAGGGGCGGGTCAGCCTGGACGGCGCCTTGCGGGAATCCTTCAGCGGCCCGGCCTGGCGCTGCCAAGTCACCTATATGGCGGCCGAGCCCGGCTGGTGGGCGGAAACCGTGGCTCAGCATTTCCGCCATTGGCCGGGCCTGAGCGGCATGGCCTCTCGGCTGGGATTGCAGGCGGAGGTGGGGGCGGCGCCGGTGGCGCGCTTGTCCACGGGCGAGCGCCAGCGTCTGGCCCTGCTGCGGGCCTTGGAGGGCGAGCCGAAGGTGCTGTTGCTGGACGAGCCCACCGCCGCCCTGGACGCCGTCGCCTGCCATGGGGTCGAGGCCCTGCTGAGTCAGGCGCTCGGCAATGGTGTCGCCATTCTTCTGGTCTCCCACGACCGTGCCCAGGCCGACCGTCTGGCCGGTCGCCACCTCCTGGTCGAGGCGGGATGCGTGCGGGAGGAGGGGGCGTGAGCTATATCCAGCTGGACATGATCGACCTCGCCTTGGCCGGGTTGCTGGTCCTGGCCAATGCCGGTCTGTCCCTGTGGCTGCAATTGGGCCTTGAGCGGCGGATGCTGATCGCCGCCGCCCGCATGGTGGTGCAGCTCTCCTTGGTCGGTATGGTCCTCAAGGCGCTGTTCCTGGCGGTATCGCCCCTGTGGACCGGGCTGGCGGCGCTGGCCATGATCGCCTTTGCCGGGCACGAGATCCTGGCGCGGCAGGATCGCCGCTTCGGCGGCTGGTGGGCCTATGGTCTGGGTACCGGGTCCATGCTGCTGGCCGCCGGGCTGGTCACGATCTTCGCCCTGACCACCCAATTGCGCCCCGATCCCTGGTACCATCCCCAATACGCCATTCCCCTGTTGGGCATGGTGCTGGGCAATACCATGACCGGTATTTCCCTGGGGCTGCAAACCCTGACCGGGGCGGTGGTGGATCAAAGGGTGGCCATCGAGGCCCGCCTGGCCTTGGGGGTAGCGGCGGGTGAGGCGGTGCTGCCAGCGATGCGCAAGGCCCTGAAGGCGGCGGCCATGCCCATCGTCAACGCCATGGGCACCACCGGTCTGGTGTCGCTGCCGGGGATGATGACCGGCCAGATCCTGGGTGGCGTCGATCCCGCTCAGGCTGTGAAGTACCAGATTCTGATCATGTTCCTGATATCGGGCGGCACCGCCGCCGGAGCGGTGACGGCGGTAACCCTGGGCGCCCGGCGCCTGTTCGACCAGCGCCAGCGCCTGCGCCTGGATCGTCTGGGTTAGGGCTTGTGGCTGCGGGGCAGGAAGGCGGCGCCGACGATGCCCAATGCCGCCACCACCGCCGCCATGGCGAAGCTGCCGGAAAAGCTGCCCCAGGAATCGGCCATCCAGCCGGCCAGGGCGGGGCCGGCGATCTGGCCCAGGGCGAAGATCATGGTGATGGTGCCGAAGGCCTGGGCCGCCTGTTCCGGTCCCAGATAATCGCCCACGGCGGCGGCCATGATGGAGGGAATGCTCCATACCACCAGCCCGAACAGAATGATGGAGGCATAGAGGAACGGCTCGGGCAGGGGCAAGGCTACCAGCCCATAGGCGGTGGCCTGACAGGAGAACACGATCATCAGCCCGGCGCGGCGGCCGATGCGGTCGGACAGGCTGCCGAAGACCGGCCCCGACGCCAGGGACAGCAATCCGATCCACGACCAGAAATGTCCGGCGGTGCTTTCGGGGAAGCCGCGCTCGCGCACCAGGGTGGTGACGATGAAGGTCGCGTAGATGACATAGGTGAAGCCGAAAGCGGCGTAGAGCGCCCCCAGATGCGCCAGGATGCGCCGCCTTGCCATGGGGGAGGGGGCCGCGGCGCAGACGGGTGCCGTTCCGGTCGGGCCGGCTCCGGCGCCGGTCACCGGCTCCAGGCCCAACTCGGAAGGGTGGTTGCGCAGGACCACAAGGTCGATCAGGGCGGCGACCAGGACCATGATGCCGATGACCATCCATGACACCCGCCAGCCCTCGGCGCCATGGACGGCGTTGATGGCGGGAACCAGGGCGCCGCTGGTCATGATGGCGAAACCCGAGCCGATGACCACGAAGCCGGCGGCGCGGCCACGCACCTTGCGCCCGAACCAATGGGCGATCAGTCCCATGACCGGCACGTTGGCGGCGCCGCTGCCATAGCCGGTCAGGACATAGAGCGCCAGCACCTGTCCATAAGTCTCGGTCCTGGAGACCAGGATCATGCTGATGCCCACCAGGGCGAGGCCGCCGACCACGATGCGCCGCGCCCCCATCATCGCGACCATGCGCCCGCCCAGCGTCACCGCTGCCATGTAGCCGACGAAATTACCCGTGGAGATCCAGCCCATCTCGCTGCGCGACAGCGGCAGGGCCTCGGCCATGGAAGGCAGCAGCATACCCAGCGCGAAACGCCCCATGCCGAGACAGGCGAAGATCGCCACGGTGCCGGCGGCCACCACCGCCCAGCCGTAATGAAAAGGCAGGCGGCGGGCCAGGGCGTGTCCGGCGGTCTCGAACATTGTTGTCTCGCTCAACTAATTTCGTGGAAGCTTGGCATGGAGGTGGGGGCCATGCCAAGGTGCTTGCGAAACTTAGCCCCTCCACGAGGAATCCCCGTACATGGCCGCCTATGATTTCGACCTGATCACCCTGGGCGCCGGTTCGGGCGGCGTCCGCGCCAGCCGTCTGGCTGCCCAAGCCGGGCGCCGGGTGGCGGTGGTCGAGGAAAGCCGGGTCGGCGGAACCTGCGTCATGCGCGGCTGCGTGCCCAAGAAGCTGTTGGTCTACGGCGCTCATTTCGCGGATGATCTGGCGGATTCCCTGGGCTATGGCTGGAGCATGGAAGGGGCGGATTTCGACTGGGCCCGGCTGGTAGTGGCCAAGAACACCGAGCTGAACCGCCTGGAAGGGGTCTACACGCGCATTCTGCGCGATAATGGAATCACTGTGCTGGAGGGGCGCGGCCATCTGAGTGATGCCCATACGGTGATGGTGGCGGGCAAGGCCTATACTGCCGAGACCATCCTGGTCGCCACCGGCGGCCGTCCGTCCCTGCCCGAAGTGCCGGGGATCGAACATGCGATCACCTCCAACGAGGCCCTGGACCTGATGCAACTGCCCGAGCGGGTGGTCATCGTCGGAGGCGGCTATATCGCCGTCGAATTCGCCGGAATCTTCAACGCCCTGGGGGTCGGCGTTACCATGGTGTTGCGTGGCGATACGGTCCTGCGCGGCTTTGACGCCGATGTGCGGGCGTCACTGGCCGAGGAGATGACGCGCAAGGGTATCGACCTGCGTGCCGAGACGGTGGTCCGCTCCATCGAGCGTGCCGGTCACGGCTATACCGTGCTGCTGTCCGGCGACGAGACCATCGAGGCCGATCTGGTCATGTACGCCACCGGCCGTACTCCCAATACCACCGGTCTTGGCCTGGAGAGTGCCGGAGTGGTGGTCAACGCCAAGGGGGCGATCATGGTCGATGCCCTGTCGCGCACCTCTGCCCGCAATATTTGGGCGGTGGGCGACGTCACCGACCGGGTCGCCCTGACACCGGTGGCCATCGCCGAGGCGGCATCCTTCGTGCGTACCGCCTTTCTGGGCCAGCCCTCGGCCATGGATTACGACAACATCCCCTCGGCGGTATTCTCCATGCCGCCCATCGGTACGGTGGGCCTGACCGAGGCCGAAGCGATCAAGCGCCATGGCTACGTCGATGTCTATCTGTCCCGCTTCAAGCCCATGCGCAACATCCTGGCCGAGCGCGACGAGCGCTCCATGATGAAGCTGATCGTCGACCGCGCCAGCGATCGGGTTCTTGGCGTGCACATGGTCGGCGCCGATGCTCCCGAGATCGTCCAGGGCTTCGCGGTGGCGCTCAAATGCGGCGCCACCAAGGCCCAGTTCGACGCGACGGTTGGCATCCATCCCACGGCGGCCGAGGAATTCGTCACCATGCGCGAAAAGCGCCCGGAGCCGTCTCGTGCTTGAGTACGATTTCCCCCTGTTCAGGCCGCCCTCGGAAGGCAACAACCTGATCATCCAGGCGACTCTGGGCTGCCGCTACAATCAGTGCAGCTTCTGCTCCATGTACAAGGCCAAGACCTACCGGGCCCGACCGCTGGACGAGGTCTTTGCCGACATGGACGCGGCGGCGGCGGATTGGCCCGATGCCCACCGGGTGTTCCTGGCCGACGGCGACGCCTATTGCCTGCCCACCCAGATTCTTGCGGCCCTGTGCGACGGTCTGGCGGCTCGCTTTCCACGGCTGCAACGCATATCGGCCTATGCCACGCCCTTCGACATCATCAAGAAGGAGGCGGATGAGATCGCCCTGTTGAAGTCGAAACGGCTGGGGCTGGTTTATCTGGGAATCGAAAGCGGCTCCGACGCCATGCTCAAGCGTATCGTCAAGGGCTCGGCCAAGCAGATGGAGGCGGCCCTGACCAAGGCGCGGATTCATGGTCTCAAGGTCTCGGCCACGGTGATCCTGGGGCTGGGCGGCAAGGCCCATTGGCAGGACCATATCGACGCCACCGCCACCCTGGTCAATGGGGCGCCGCCGGTCTATCTCTCCACCTTGCAGCTGGGCCTGGAGAGCGAGGTGGCGCCCCGATTCTTCGAACGCTTCGGAGAAGAGTTCCAGTGGCAGGATGACCACGGAATCCTGATGGAACTGCGCCGGCTGGTGGAGCGTCTCGACCCGTCCGCACCGGTGATCTTCCGCTCCAACCATGCCAGCAACGCCCTGGCCCTGGCGGGCAATCTGCCCAAGGACAAGGAACGGCTGTTGGCCGAGATCGACGCAGCCCTGGAGAGGGGCGCCAGACTGCGCCCCCGCTGGATCAGAGGATTTTGATCATCAATGCCGGCAGAACACCGGCGAGGGATCCTTCAGCCGCTTTGGCGTGAAAGATCCCCCACAGCGCTCGGGATGACAATGCCGCTTACGAGCCCTTGCCGATTCGCTGGGCGGCGGCCAGCAGCATGGCGTCGGAACCGCGCGGACCGATCAGCGACAATCCCACCGGCAGGCCGTCGGCCTTGCAAAGGGGCATGCTGATCTGCGGGCAGCCGGCCATGCCGGCGATGGTGGTCAGGCTGACGATACGGTGCCGGATTTCCCACATCACCGAACGCGGGCTGTGCACTGGCGGCGCGGTGACCGGCGTGGTGGGCAGGACCAGCACGGAATTGCCCTCCATGGCGTCCTGTACCCAGCGCTTGGCCCTCAGGCGGAACCCTCGGGCCGCCGACAGGGTGCGCTGCGACACCCTGGAGCCACGCAGGAAATTATCCGCCACTTCGAAGCCGAAGCGGGGATTGGAATTGTTGATCCACTCGCCGAAGGTCTCCCAGGCCTCGCGGCCCTGGATGGCGTTTTGATGCTCGACCCAATCGGCCAGCGGCACTTCGGACAGCTTGCGGCCACGCACGATGGGGGCCACGGCCTGCTGGATGCGGGGCAGGGCGGCCTCGAAGGCGGCGATGACGGCCGGGTCCGATGCTTCCAGGGCATCCTCGAGAACCACCGCCTGGGCCGGGCGCACATCCTTGATCTTCTTGCGCAGCAGCACTTCGCCCATCTTGGCCAGAAGCTCGGGGTCGTCGGTCAGCATGCCGACGGTGTCGAAGGTATTGGACTGGCTGAGAACACCGTCCATGGGAATAAGCCCCAGGGTGGGACGCAGGCCCCAGACGCCGCAGAACGAGGCCGGCACGCGGGTGGAACCGGCGGTGTCGGTGCCCAGAGCCATGCTGCACAGACCGCCGGCCACGGCGGCGGCAGAGCCGCTGGATGAGCCGCCGGGCACATGGCCGGGGGCGCGGGGATTCTCGGGGGTGCCGTAATGGGAATTGTCGCCGAAGATGCCCCGAGTCAGCTCGTCGGTATGGGTCTTGCCGACCAGGCGGGCACCGGATGCCAGCAGGGTGCTGACGGCCCAGGCGGTGTGCTTGGCCGGCTCGGCCAGGCGTCGCCAGTCGGGATTGCCGGCGCCGGTCACATAGCCGGCGACATCGAAGACGTCCTTGGCGGCAAAAGTGAGTCCGGCCAGCGGGCCGGCCTTGGCGCCATCTATATAGACATCACCGCCCAAAGCGAACGCGTTCAACGGATCGTGCATGTCGGAAGCCCCCACAGAAGTGCTGTTGGGAAAATAGCAGATCACGGGGCTGGGTCCAGCGGAATGGCGGTATTGCCGGAGTGCTTCCCGGGCAGGGCTACTCGGCCGCGCTGGGTTCCGCCGCCTTCAGGTGGTCCTTGTAGTATTTGATCTTGCGGGCGGCATCGAGGGCGGGCTGGGCAAAGACGTAGCCCTGGGCGTATTCGATGCCCACATCCTTGAGGATGGCGAGCATGTGGCTGTCCTCGATACATTCGCCGATGGCGGTCATGCCCAACTCGTGGGTCAGGCTGACCATGGCGCGCAGGACCGAGCGTCCCCGTTTCTCCCTGGCGTCGAACACGTAGGAGGAATCGATCTTGACGTAATCGGCGGGCAGGATTTTCAGGATGTCGAAGGCCGATCCGCCGGATCCGAAATCGTCCAGAGACAACCGCACGCCCATGCGCTTGATGCGCGCCAGCAGGCGCCGGGCCTCGTCCAGATTGTAGATCCGGGCGGCATCGGTGATTTCAAGCACCAGCCGGGCCAGGACGGGCTTGTTCTCTTCCAGGATCTTGACCAGGGCGTGGTAGAACGCCGGATTGCCCAAAGACGTGCCCGAGACATTGACGGCGATGCTGGCCAGGGAGGAAATATCGGCCCCGGCCTTCATGGCCAGAACCGCCTTCTTCACCGCCATCAGATCGAACTCGCCGATCACGCCCACATCGGTGGCGAAAGGGATGATCTGCGACGGTGCGAAGAACCCCCGGTCATGGGCGATGCGGCCGAAGGCCTCGTAGGCCAGGACCGTGCCGGTCGTGACGTTGACCATGGGCTGGAAGAAGAAGGCCAGCTTGTCGCTGCGGATCATCTTGCGGAAGTTGCGGACCCGCACCAATGTGTCTTCCACCGCGACCTTGGCGCCGTCGGCCAGGGATTTGATGGCGAATTTGGCGCTTGATGCACGGCGGCGGCGCTCATGGACTGGTCGTGGACCAGGCCGAAGGCGCGCTCATTCAGGGCGCCGGCCGAGGATTGGCGAACCGAGCATTCCTCCAGGGCATGGTGCAGGGTCGAGAAGAAGCTTTGCAGGACCGCCGCCTCGACGCTGCCGAAGCGCGATGCCGACAGGTCGAACATGGTGAGCGTATAATCCTCGCCCATGCGGTTGGCCTCGTTGAGGCGCTGACGCACCATCTCCACGAAACGGACGCGGGGGTCGGTGGCGTTGGCCCCCTCCTCATGATCGGTGTTGGTGACCGGCGAGATCCGCGACAGCACCAGATGATAGCCGGTGGGGAATTGGGGCAGTTTGATGCCGGCCATGCGCATGCGCGACACCGCACCCGTGGCGCCGATCATGGACAATGGGGTGTGGTCGAGGCGGCCGGCATTGCGCAGGCGCTGCAAGGAATCTGTGAATTTCTGCTTGTCTCGGGGAAAGATGAAGTCGGCGAGGGGGCGCCCCAGCAACTCGGAATCCGAGATGCCGTACAGGGCCTCACCCGCGCCGGCCGAATAGGTGACGACGTCGTTGTCGTCCATCTCGAGCAACAGATCGGCGCCGGCGAAGGCAAAGGCGATGAACCGATCGCGTTGCTGCTTCAGCTTTTCGACAAGAGAGATATCCCCGCTTCCCATCGCCCTACGGACCTCCGTGAATTCCGTCGCACAAGGTACTATTTCCCCACAACTAAGTTACAAAATGGCACATATCGTTTCAACATGATTACGCAATTCGGCCGATGACCCATACCTTTGTGCTGAGTTTGGCCGCGAAATGCCTCGGTTTCGTCAATAAGCAATCCGGTACTCAATTGCGTAATTTTTTCGTGGCGTAAGCCGTTGCTCTCGGGTTAAATAGATCCTTAGATTAGCTACGCGGCGGGAATAAGCCGCGAGCTGCTTCTGGGAGGAAAATGAATGCGTAACCTCATGAAATGGGGCGTGGCGGCTGTTGTCGTCGCTGGTTGCTCCGTCTCGGCCGGTGTGGCCAATGCCGCCGATCCCATCAAGATCGGTTCGATCCTGTCCGTCACCGGGCCGGCATCCTTCCTCGGCGAGCCCGAGAAGAAGACGCTGGAAATGTATGTCGAGCGCATCAACAAGGAAGGCGGCGTGCTCGGCCGCAAGGTCGAACTGGTCGTCTATGACGACGGCGGCGCCGGCGAAAAGGCTTCGACCTTCACCAAGCGCCTGATTGAAAGCGACAAGGTCGACCTGCTGATCGGCGGTTCGACCACGGCCACCACCATGGCGGCGTTGCCCCTGGCCGAGCGTAACGAAACCCCCTTCATCTCCCTGGCCGGTGCCGTGGTCATCGTCGAGCCGGTGAAGAAGTGGGTGTTCAAGACCCCCCATACCGACAAGATGGCGGCCGAGAAG
>JACQAD010000254.1 GCA_016195125.1 Magnetospirillum sp. | reverse complement strand
GAGATGCTGGCCGAGAAGACCACCCTCAATCCCGACGAGTTGGCCAATCACAAAAGCTGCCGCCTGGGCAAATGGTACTATTCCACCAGTGACGAGAACATCCGCAACCACCCCGCCTATCGCGCCCTGGAAGCTCCGCACGAGAAGGTCCACCAATTGGGCATCGAAGCGGCGCGTAAGTTCCGTGACGGCGATTTCGACGGCGCCGTCGATGCGGTGGCCGCCATCGAAATCCCCTCCCAGGAGGTCCAGAACCTGCTGGACGAACTGGCGGCGGCGTTTACTTGATTCGTGCCCCTCAAGCGCCGGGCGGGTTTCTCTGAAACCCTGGGCTGACGCGGCCTGTTAGCCCCCCTGCTGGGACATGGCCAGCAAGGCGACGAAAAGCGGCCCGAACACTTTTTCAGGCTCGCTGCCCCAGCGTTCCATAAAGGCGGCCTTGCGTTCGGGCGAGAAGGTCTCGACTCGAAAGCGGGCGAACAGCGCCTGGAACAGCCGGCACATGTGAGCCTCGCTGAACTCACGCAGCACCTTGTCCTCGGGTCGCTTGGGAATGAAGGCGTTGGACGAGGTCGAGACCGAGGATGGGCTGGAGTTCATGATGATCAGGAACCAGTCCTTGCGCGGCTCGAAGCGGCGGAAGGAGCGTGCCATGGTCACCGCCACCTCCTCGAAAACCGCCTTGGTATCGTCATCGGCATAGAAATCCGACCAGGCCACCATTCCTTCGGGCGTCCGGTGACGCTCTGCGGCCTTGTTCGCACGGGTCCGCAGCACATCGAAGGGCTCCTCACCGACGATCATCCGCACGGCCGAAAAGAACTGCGGCAGATGCTTGCGCTCGATCCCGCTGTTCTTGTCGTCGAAAAATGAAGAGAAGGGCTGCGTCAGGATACGGCCGATGAAATCCGTGCGCTGGCGCTCGATCCGGCGCAGGGTGAAGGCGGCGTCACAGCCATCCTCCCACATGGCGTAATGATCGCCCAGCGGGCCGCGCGCCGCCAGAACGGCCTTGGCCACCCGGCGAACCTCTTCCATGGTGACCGTGCCGTCGGAGGATGTTTCCTCGAGTAGATCGGTCAGCGCAAGAATGGCTACGGCGGCCACGCTGCGGCACCGCTTGCCCCCCGGCTCCCTCATCATCATGGCGCCGATCGGTTCGATCATCGGCGTCGTTTCCTGAGCCCCCATATCAATTCACCTTGAGAGCTTTTAAGCCTTAGATACCCTTTCCCCCGCTACAGTCATGGTAGCTAGTTTCCTGCAAATATTGAAGTCTTGACTTCCATCACCTAACTTCCGTCTAGGATGCTTGACAGAACATTCCCTTATATCGCACCGCAATATTAGTTTAACGATGTGGATACCGGCATGGTCCGCCCCAAATTGTTCCAACTTTTTCATAGTTATCCGACGGCAGCAGGGCGGAAAAATCACCTCTATCTGGCCAAGTGCATATGGACTAATTTCCAAGGATGACGCCGCCGCGACAAGGGTCAGCCCCGCCTATGAACCCGAACCCAGCACACTCCGCCCGCCTGCAGGCCCTGCGCCACGAATTGGAACGCCGCGACCTTGCCGGGTTGATCATCCCCCATGCCGACGAGCATCAGGGCGAGTATGTGCCGCCCAGCGCCCAGCGCCTGACCTGGCTGACCGGCTTTACCGGGTCGGCGGGGGCCGCGGTGGTGCTGCGTGATCGGGCGGCCATTTTCGTGGACGGCCGTTACACCCTGCAGGTCGAGGGCGAAGTGGATACCACCGCCTTCACCGTGCGCCATCTGATCGAACAGCCGGTGCCGACCTGGCTGGCCGAGACCGTGGGCAAGGGCGAGCGTATCGGCTTCGATCCCTGGCTCCACACCAATGATCAGATCACCGCGTTGAGCAGCGCCTGCGAACGGGCCGGCGCCATTCTGACCCCTTGCTCCGACAATCCGCTCGATGCGGTCTGGACCGGCAGACCGCCGCCGCCGGCCAGCCCGCTCGTCGCCCACGGGCTGTGCTTCGCCGGACGCAGCAGCGCCGACAAGCGCCGCGATCTGGCCGTCCAGCTTTCGGCAGAACGTCTGGACGCGGTGGTGTTGAGCGCTCCCGAATCCGTGGCGTGGCTGTTGAACATCCGTGGCGCCGATGTGGACTTCACCCCCTTACCGCGCTGCTTCGCCATTCTTCATGAAGATGGCGGGGTCGATCTGTTCGTGGAGCCGGATCGCGCCGATCAGGCGCTGATCGGGCATTTGGGCGACGGGATCCGCCTGGCCCATCCGACGGAGTTCGAGCCCAGCCTGAAGGCCTTGGGCCATGGCGGCAAACGTGTGCGGCTGGACAGCGCCACCGCTCCTTACCGGATCTGGGAATTGCTGCGCGAGGCCGGAGCCCGCATCGAGGGCGGCGCCGATCCCTGCGCCTTGCCGCGAGCCAGCAAGAACGCGCTGGAGCAGGCCGGCACCCGCGCGGCCCATCACCGCGACGGCATCGCCATGGTCCGGTTCCTGTCCTGGCTGGAGAATGCCGTCAGGGCTGGCGACCAGCTCGACGAGCTCTCCGCCGCCGCGGCCCTCGACGCCCTTCGCGCCAGGGGAGAGCATTTCCGCGGCCTGTCCTTTCCCACCATCTCCGGGGCCGGCTCCAACGGCGCCATCGTTCATTACCGCTCGTCGGCGCAAAGCAACCGCCCCCTGACCAGAGGCAAGCTCTATCTGGTGGATTCGGGCGCGCAATACCTGGACGGCACCACCGACATCACCCGGACCCTGCTGATCGGCGATACGGCCGGGGCCGAGGAGCGACAACGCTTCACCCTGGTGCTGAAAGGCCATATCGCCTTGGCGCGCGCCGTCTTCCCCTCCGGGACCACCGGCAGCCAACTGGACCTTCTGGCCCGCCGGGCCTTGTGGGCCGAGGGTCTGGATTACGATCACGGCACCGGACACGGTGTCGGCAGCTTCCTGTCGGTGCATGAGGGGCCGCAGCGCATCTCCAAGGCCGGCAACGCCGTCGCCCTGCTTCCGGGGATGATCCTGTCCAACGAACCCGGCTATTACAAGGCGGGAAGCTACGGCATCCGCATCGAGAACCTGATCCTGGTCACCAAGGCGCCGTCCCGATCAGGGGCCGAACGTCAGATGCTGTGTTTCGAGACCTTGACCCTGGCTCCCCTGGACAGACGGCTGATCGACGCGTCCCTTCTGGACGACGAGGAGCGGAGCTGGCTGGATGATTATCATGCCCGGGTGCGCGTCGAGATCATGCCGCATTTGACGGAGGAATCCGAGCGGGTCTGGCTGGACCGGGCGACGGCGCCGCTATAGCCCTACTCGGCCCAGCCGTGATCGAGGGCGAACCCCGAGGTGACGTAATCCATGGTCGCCCGATGCTCCAGGAACCATTGCGGCAGGTCGATGGTGAAATACTCATCACGGGGATCACCCGCCTCGAGGGCCAGAATCACCTGGGCCAATTCGGCCTCGACCCGCCGATGTTCGTCGCCGTGCGGTTCCATGGCGAAGAAGCCTGTCTTCCTCATCATCTCTTCCTCGCGGGCGAAATGAGCCCCGCAATGATCAAGAAAAATCCGGGCCAGGACCAGACGCTCGGGCAGGGCG
>JACQAD010000228.1 GCA_016195125.1 Magnetospirillum sp. | reverse complement strand
GGCTCATCTTTTCTGGGTGTCGTTCAAATCCGCATTGCTTGACCGAATAGACCGGGCCTCCTACCTTCATGGCATGGAGGAGTGAGCTCATGTCGTTTCGTGGGACCGATAGCTATGTGGCGACCGAGGATCTGCTGGTCGCCGTCAATGCCGCGCTGCGCCTGGAGCGGCCGCTGCTGATCAAGGGCGAGCCCGGCACCGGCAAGACCGTGCTGGCCGCCGAAGTGGCCAAGGCCCTGGGCCGCCCCCTGCTGCAATGGCACATCAAATCCACCACCAAGGCCCAGCAGGGCCTGTACGAATACGACGCGGTGGCGCGCCTCAGGGATTCCCAGCTGGGCGACCAGCGGGTGCACGACATCGGCAATTACATCGTCAAGGGCAAGCTGTGGGAGGCGTTCGAGGCGCCGGCACCGCCGGTCCTGCTCATCGACGAGATCGACAAGGCCGATATCGAGTTTCCCAACGATCTGCTGCTGGAGCTCGACCGCATGGAATTCCATGTCTACGAGACCAAGCAGGTGGTCAGGGCCGACAAGCGGCCCATGGTGATCATCACCTCCAACAACGAGAAGGAACTGCCCGACGCCTTCCTGCGCCGCTGTTTCTTCCACTACATCCGCTTTCCCGACCGCGAGACCATGGAACGCATCGTCGCCGTGCACTTTCCCGCCATCAAGCCGGCCCTGCTGCACGAGGCGCTGACCGCCTTCTTCGACATCCGCGAGGTGGCGGGCCTGAAGAAAAAGCCGTCCACCTCGGAATTGCTCGACTGGATCAAGCTGCTGCTGGCCGAGGATCTGGCGCCCGAGGATCTGCGCGACAAGGACGCCCGCTCGCTGATCCCCAAGCTGCACGGCGCCCTGCTCAAGAACGAGCAGGATGTGCATCTGTTCGAACGTCTGGCCTTCATGAACCGGCGGGAGGGACGCTGATGCCCACCATTCAATGGACCGAATCCATGAGCGTCGATGTGCCGGCCCTGGACAAGGATCACAAGAAGTTGATCCACATGATCAACGACCTCGACATGGCCAGCCCCGACTTCCTCGAACTGTTCAACGAAGTGCTCGACTATACCAACGGCCATTTCGAGCGTGAGGAAGCCCATCTGGAAGGCATCTCCTATCCCGGTCTCGAGGGGCACCGCGCCCAGCACGACGATTTCGCCGATCAGGTGGCGCGGTTGTTGAAGGAGTACAAGGCCCAGGCCTTCGACGCCCAGGACACCCGCCTCAAGGATTTCCTGTGGACATGGCTGAAAGGCCATATCCTGATCGAGGATCTGCGCTACGCCGCCTGGACCCGCGCCCAGTCCGGCGGCTGAGTTCTCCATGTTCCTGACCCTGTTCCTTGAACTGCGCGACGCCAAGGTGCCGGTCACCTTGAAGGAATACCTGACCCTGCTCGAAGCATTGTCGGCGGGGGTGGCGGAACTGTCGGCGGAGACCTTCTACTATCTGGCCCGCTCGTGCATGGTCAAGGACGAGCGCAACCTGGACAAATTCGACCGGGTGTTCGGTAAGGTCTTCAACGGTCTGATGGGCGAGGGCGACGCCCTGGCCGAGGCCTTGAAAGCCGCCATCCCCGAGGAATGGCTGCGCAAGCTGGCGGAAAAACTGCTGACCCCCGAGGAGATGGAGCAGGTCAAATCCCTGGGCGGCTTCGACAAGCTGATGGAAACCCTGCGCCAGCGCCTGGAGGAGCAGAACGAGCGCCACCAGGGCGGCTCGAAATGGATCGGCACCGCCGGAACCTCACCCTTCGGGGCCTATGGCTATAACCCCGAGGGCGTGCGCATCGGCCAGAAGGAATCCCGTCACCGCCGCGCCGTCAAGGTCTGGGACGAGCGGGTCTACCGCAATCTCGATGACGGGATCGAGCTGGGAACCCGCAACTTCCGCATGGCGCTGCGCCGCCTGCGCCGCTTCGCCCGCGAAGGGGCCGCCACCGAATTGGATCTGCCCGGCACCATCACCTCCACGGCGCGAGCCGGCGGCATGCTCGACCTCAAGATGGTGCCCGAGCGCCACAACAAGGTGAAGGTGCTGCTGCTGCTCGATATCGGCGGCTCCATGGACGAGCATGTGCGCACCTGCGAGGAACTGTTCTCGGCGGTGCGTTCGGAATTCAAGCACCTGGAGCATTTCTACTTCCACAACTGCCCCTATTCCGGCCTGTGGAAGGATAATCGCCGCCGTCACCAGGACGTCACCCATACCATGGACGTGATCCACACCTATCCGTCCGACTGGAAATTGATCTTCGTGGGCGACGCCGCCATGAGCCCCTACGAGATCACCACCCCCGGCGGCGCGGTGGAGGAGTGGAACGAGGAACCCGGCCATGTCTGGATGCGCCGGCTGCTCGACCAATGGCCCAGCGCCGCCTGGCTCAATCCGGCACCCCTGTCACGCTGGCAGTGGACCCATTCCACCGGCATGATCGCCCAGCTGATGAGCGGACGCATGCATCCCCTGACCCTGGAAGGCCTCGATGGCGCCATGCGCGACCTAAACCGAAAGAGCAACACCCCCTGACGGAAAGCCGATATAGGAATTCGGCGCCCCTATGTTAGGCTTCGCCTCCGTCGAATTCTGGCGAGGCATTGCGGGATGGGGGAAGCGGGCCATAGCGCCCAATCGTGGTTTGGAGGCGTGCGTGGCCATCTGTTTCAGATGGTGCTGCTCGGCCTCGTTCCCGTCATCTTTCTCGCGACCCTGGCCGTCATCACCTACCTGGCAGAGACCCTGTCCATCAGCGCCGCCGCCACCCAAATGGAGGCGCTGGCCCGCATGGCCGTCGCCATCCACGATCGCGGCCTGGAAACCTCGCGAGAGGCCCTGGCCGCCCTGGCCACCGACCCCGATGACGAGGAATGCGGCAGCCATTACCGTCATTTCCTGTTAGCCACCGAAGGCCATGAAGGCTTCATCCGCACCGATTCTTCCGGCCATGCCGGCTGCAGCATCGGACGTGGTGCCGATCTCGCCTGGATGGTCAAGGGAGGACATCTGAGCCGGGCCATGGAAACGGGGAGCTTCGCCGTCGGCCCCTATGTGGTCTCCCCCGGCGGCCATATCGCCCTGCCCATGGCCTACCCGGTCCTCGACTGGATGGGGGCCACGAGGGGGGCGGTGATCACCGCCCGCTCCCTGGACCATCTGGCCAAGGCCGTGGCGCCGCCCATTCTTCCCGAGGGCGCCCGTCTGCTGATCCTGCGCACCGACGGCACCGTCCTGGCCAGGATTCCAGACCTGCCCGATCCGGCGCCCCCCATCACGCCGGTACCGGAATTAAAGGCGGCGGCGGCCAAGGGAGAGGGAGGTTCGTTCACCGCCCGCGCCATCACCGGCGAAATCTCGGCCTTCGGCATCGCCCCCCTTGGCAAGGTCGTCCCCGACACCCTCATCTCGGTCAGCATTCCCATCGAATCCCTGGGAGGGGGACAACGGCAATTCCTGCGCCTCACGGTGATTTCATTCGCCATCACCGGCGGCGTCATCGTGCTGCTGCTGTGGTTCGCCAGCCGCAGATTGCTGTTCCGGCCCCTGGGCCGCCTGGCCAATGCCATGGGCCGCGTCCGGGCTGGCGACATGAGCGCCAGAGCGGGGGACGGCATGGGCGAATTGGGGCGGATGGCCGCGACCTTCGATACCATGGTCAGTGCGCTCAACGAGCGCGAGATCTGGCTCAAGGATAGCGAGGACCGCTTCCGCGCCACCTTCGAGCAGGCGGCGGTCGGCATGTGCCATACCACGCCGGAGCGACGCTTCATCCGCATCAATCGCCGCTTCGCCGCCATGCTGGGCTATCGCCCCGAGGAATTGATCGGGCGCTCGGCCGGCGAGGTGACCCATCCCGAGGATACGAATCTGGGCCTCGATTCCATCGCCGCCATCATGAATGGCGGATTGGAGAGCCACGCCGTCGAAAAGCGCTATATCCGCAAGGATGGAACCGTCATCTGGGCCAATCTCACCGTCTCGGCGCTCCGGCGTGACGGCAATGTGGAATACATCATCGGCGTCGCCGAAGAGATCAGCTGGCGTAAGAGCGCCGAGGAGGCCTTGCGCGCCGCCAAGGAGCAGGCTGAAACCGCCAGCCGGGCCAAGAGCGAGTTCCTGGCCAGCATGAGCCACGAGTTGCGCACGCCGTTGAACGCCATCATCGGCTTTTCCGAGACCATGGTTTCCGAGGTTCTGGGCCCCATGCCCGGCCGTTACCGGGAATATGCCGGCGACATCGCCTCGTCTGGTCATCATCTGTTGGGAATCATCACCGATATCCTGGATCTGGCCAAGATCGAGGCCGGCAAGATGGAACTGGACGACCGGCCCATGGATGTCGCCCCGGCGGTGGAGGCATCGCTGCGGCTGCTGCGGGACCGGGCCGGCGCCGCCGGACTGGATCTGGCCGCCGAGCTTCCCTCCGATCTGCCCCAGGTTCTGGCCGACGAGCGCCGCCTTCGTCAGGTTCTGATCAATCTGCTGGGCAATGCCATCAAATTCACCCCGTCCGGCGGCAGCGTCCGCGTCAATGCCTTCGTTCCGGCCGGAGGCGGCCTCGCGCTCACGGTCAGCGACACCGGCATCGGCATGAGCGACGACGACCTCGCCCTGGCGGTCGAGCCGTTCGGTCAGGTGGATTCGCGCATCGCCCGACGCCACGACGGCACCGGCCTGGGCCTGCCGCTGGTGGCGGCCATCATGGAATTACACGGCGGCGCCATGACCATCGACAGCCGCCCCGGTGGTGGAACCAGCGTCACCGTCACCTTTGGACGGGAGCGTGTGTTTGCGGGGACGAGCCCGCCGCCATGACCTCGGCCGTCTCAGGCCCCAGCCCGAAGACATTGTCGGAAAGGCCATTCCGGCGGCGGGGCCGAAACCAAGACCCTTCTGATCATTCGTTCCCCATCCCGCTTGGCCCGGAGCCCCTGGTCGTGGCACATTAGGTCCACGCCCCCATCAATCTGTCCAGCCGCCGATGGTCAGCCAAGTGCTTACGCCTGATTCCGCTTTCTCCAGGGCCATCTATAAGGAAATCCGCCCGGCCATCCCGCGCGCCATATGGCCGGTGGAGGCCTTGCGGGCCACCTTCACGCCCACGCCCGACGGGTTGGCGCTGATCGCCAGTTTCGACGGGCTGCCCGCCAATTACGCCGCCCTGGCCGCCCAGATCGTGTTCAAGGCCAAGGTCGACATGGTTCTGGTCTCGCCGGTGGCGGCCCTGGCCTCGGCGGTGGTCTATCGGCGACGCTGGCGCGACACCTTCTTGTACGCGCTGTTGCCGGTGCTGTTCGCCATACCGCTGATGGCGCCGTTGGGCGACGGCGCCATGCGCATCAGCTTCTTCCTGTTCGCACTGAACAGCCTGGCCCTGCTGTTTGCCCACGGCCTGCTGCTGCAGGCCAGATCGCGTCTGCTGGACGGACGTTTCCTGGCGGAAATCCCCACCCCCGGCCTGCGGATCAAGGTTCCGCAGGGCACGCCGGTCCACCATCAGGGCTGAGCGTCACTTCTGGGCCGAGGACTTGATCTCGGCCCAGACCCGCTCGTGCTGGCGTTGCACCGGGCCGCTGCAGGAGGGGTAGAACCCCACCTTGGCCGGCCAGGGGGCCACCATCTCGGGGGCGCCCAGAACCGATGGCGCCAGAAACGCCTCGCTGCCGCGGATCATGTTGGCATAGCCATTGAAGTTGGATTCCAGGGCGGCGTTCTCGGGCTTCAGCATGAAGGCCAGGAACTTTGCGGCATTAGCGCGGTTGGGCGGATTGCGCGGAACGACCACCACGTCGGTCCAGACCAGATTGCCTTCCCGGGGATAGGCATAGGCCAGACTGGGCCGCTTTTCCCGCGCCCGCATGGCATCGCCGTTCCACGCCGCCCCCAGGACGATGGAGGGATCGGCCAGGGCCGCAACCGCCTGGGACGGCGGTACCAACCGGGCGCGGGCCACCAGCGGCCGCAACAGGCGCTCGGCCCGTTCCAGCTTGGCGGAATCGGTGGTGCATCGCCCCTCGCCCAGATAGAGCAGGGCCAGTTGGAGCATGTCGCTCTCATCGAGAAACGCCATGTGCCCATCGACTTCCGGCGGCGGGTCGAACAGGAGGCGCAGGGTATCCATGTC
>JACQAD010000233.1 GCA_016195125.1 Magnetospirillum sp. | reverse complement strand
GGTGCTGGTGGTGGCGGCCGATGACGGCATCATGCCGCAGACGGTGGAAGCCATCCGCCATGCCAAGGCGGCGGGCGTGCCGATCATCGTCGCCATCAACAAGATCGACAAACCCGGCGCCGACCCGGAAAAGGTCCGCCAGGCGCTGCTGCAGCACGAATTGGTGACCGAGGAACTGGGCGGCGACGTGCTGGCCATCGAAGTCTCGGCCAAGAAGCGCATGAACCTCGAAAAGCTCGAGGAAGCCATTCTGCTTCAGGCCGAAATCCTCGACCTCAAGGCCAATCCCGACCGTGTCGGCCAAGGCGTGGTGGTCGAGGCCAAGATGGAAAAGGGCCGTGGCTCCGTCGCCACCGTTCTGGTCCAGAAGGGCACCCTCAAGGTCGGCGACGTCTTCGTCGCCGGTGCCGAATGGGGCCGCGTCCGTGCCCTGGTCGATGCCCATGGCAATTCCATCAAGGAAGCCGGCCCGTCCTCGCCGGTCGAGGTTCTGGGCCTGCAGGGCACGCCTTCGGCCGGTGACGATTTCGTCGCCGTCGAGGACGAAGCCCGCGCCCGCGAAATCGCCTCCTACCGTCAGCGCGTCGATCGCGAGGCCAAGGCCAAGCTGGCGCAGCGCGGCACCCTGGAACAGATGTTCACCGACATCAAGACCGGCGTGGCCAAGGAACTGCCCGTGGTCATCAAGGGCGACGTGCAGGGCTCCATCGAGGCCATTTGCGCCACCGTCGAGAAGATGGGCAACGAGAGCGTCAAGGTCCGCATCCTGCATGCCGCCGTCGGTGCCATCAACGAGTCGGACATCACCCTGGCCAAGGCCTCCAACGGCCTCCTGATCGGCTTCAACGTCCGCGCCAATCCCCAGGCCCGCGACATGGCCCGCCGGGACGGCGTCGATATCAACTACTACTCGATCATCTACGACGTCACCGACGATCTGAAGAAGATGCTGTCGGGCATGCTGGCGCCGGTGCTGCGCGAGCGCTTCCTGGGCTATGCCAGCATCCGCGAAGTGTTCAACATCACCAAGGTCGGCAAGGTGGCGGGCTGCATGATCACCGAGGGCAACGTCAAGCGCGGCTCCAAGGTGCGTCTGCTGCGCGACAACGTGGTCATCCATACCGGCGATCTGGCTCAGCTCAAGCGCTTCAAGGAAGACGTCAAGGACGTGCGCGAGGGTTATGAGTGCGGTATGTCCTTCACCAATTACGAAGACATCCGCGTCGGCGACGTCATCGAGTGCTTCGAGATCGAGGAGGTCGCGGCCACCCTGTAAGGGGGTGATCGCGCCTTCAAGGCCTCAATCATGCCTCGGGGTACCAAACCTCCGTCCCAGCGCCAGCTTCGCGTCGGCGAGGAATTGCGTCACGCCATCGCCATGGTGATCGAGCGCGGCGAGTTCCGCGATCCCGATCTCCAGGGTCGGCCCATCACCGTCACCGAAGTACGGGTCAGCCCCGATCTGCGCAACGCCACCGTCTTCGTGGTGCCCCTGGGCGGCGGCGAGGTCCAGCCGATCCTCGACGGCCTGAAGCGCGCCAAGGCGTTCCTGCGCCACGAGATCAGCCGGATGGTGCAGTTGCGCGCCGTGCCCGATCTGTGGTTCCAGCCCGACACCACCTTCGACACCGCGTCGCGCATCGACGCCGTGCTCAACTCCCCGGAAGTCCGCCGCGACATCGAACACCGCTCCGAGGAGGATTTTCCCTCGGAAGGTGACGACGGGGAATAATGGCGTAATTTGCGACGCCTTCCCCATCGGACGCCATTCCCGCGCCCTTTCTTCGTTATTCCCGCGAAGGCGGGAATCCATCCGGCGTCGAGCGGATGCTATTCTGCCGGGTATGTCGCGACCCTGTGTCTACATCCTCGCCAGTAAGCCCAATGGCACCCCGTATATCGGCGTAACCAATGACGTCATGCGCCGGGTCTGGGAGCACAAGAGCGACCTTCACCAAGCGCTACAATGTCCATCGGCTTGTCTGTGTGGAATTCCACGAAACCATGCCCGCCGCTATTTTGCGTGAGAAGCAGATGAAGGCGTGGAACCGGGCCTGGAAACTACGCCTCATCTCCCGCTCTAATCCGGAATGGAACGATCTGTTGGACAATCTTGCCCGATGACGAAGCGGATGGATCCCCGCCTGCGCGGGGATGACGATAAAGAGTGGGTGGCAGGATTGCCGGGGAATCCACCCCCAGACAGAACGCCGCCCTTGCCTCCCTCTCCGACCCGATGTACTGCAACCCCTCCACTGTCCAAAGGTATTCCCATGGCCCGCAAGCGCAAGGGCGATCCCATTCACGGCTGGCTGGCCATCGACAAGCCGTTGGGCCTGTCCTCGGCCCAGGTGGTGGCCCGCGTCAAGCGCCTCCTCAATGCCGCCAAGGTCGGCCATGGCGGCACGCTCGACCCCCTGGCCACCGGTATTTTGCCCATCGCCCTGGGTGAGGCCACCAAGACGGTGTCCTACGTGATGGATGGGTCCAAGACCTACCGCTTTCAGATCCGCTGGGGCGAGGCCACCTCCACCGACGACCGCGAAGGCGAGGTGACTCAAACCTCGGACATTCGCCCGACCGACGCGGCGATTATTGCGGCGCTGCCGGTCTTCACCGGCGAGATCACCCAGGTGCCCCCGATCTACTCGGCGATCAAGGTCGATGGTGAGCGCGCCTATGATCTGGCCCGGGCCGGCGAGGTGGTGGAACTGGCCTCGCGGGTGGTCCAGATCGACTCATTCACCTTGCTGGGCAGTCCCGATGCCGACCACGCCGATTTCGAGGTGGAATGCGGCAAAGGCACCTATATCCGCTCCCTGGCCCGCGATCTGGCCAAGGCCCTGGGGACGGTCGGGCACATCTCGGTTCTGCGGCGCGCCGCCTGCGGCCCGTTCACCGAGGAAAACGCGATTTCCCTTGAATCTCTGGACGAACTCGGGCAACGTCCCGGCCCTCGGACCTTTCTGCTTCCCATCGAGACCGCGCTGGACGACATCCCGGCCCTGGCCCTGACGGAAAGCGAGGCCCGCCGCCTCCAGAGCGGTAATCCCGTGTCAGTGTTGCACGTGGCTTCCCGACATCCGCAGGCCAGTTTCGCGTCGGGCACCATGTGCAAGGCGATGAGCGGCAAGCGGCTGGTGGCGTTGGCTTGTATCGAAAGCGGCGAAATCCGTCCGGTACGGGTCATGAACCTCACCGAAGAATAGGAGTACACGATGTCGATCACTGCTGAGCGTACCCAGGAACTCGTCAAGGAATACTCGACCAAGGAAGGCGACACCGGTTCGGCCGACGTCCAGGTCGCCATTCTGTCCGAGCGCATTCGCAACCTGACCGAGCACCTGAAGTCGCACAAGAAGGATTTCCATTCGCGTCGCGGCCTGCTGATCATGGTCGGCCAGCGTCGTCGCATGCTCGACTATATGAAGGGCAAGGACCAGAAGCGTTACGAGGGGCTTATTGCTCGCCTCGGTCTCCGCAAATAAGCGGGCTTCTGACCATAAAAACGGCCGGACGTC
>JACQAD010000232.1 GCA_016195125.1 Magnetospirillum sp. | reverse complement strand
GTCAAGGCCGGCAAGGCCAAGAAGATCAACGGCCACAACGTCCTGTCCATCGACACCGCCGTCAAGGAAGGCATCCTGGTGCTCGTCCCCGAGCCCAAGAGCCCCCATGGCGCCGACGTCACCCCCGACGGCAAGTATGTGATCGTGTCCGGCAAGCTGGACAGCCACACCACCGTCTACGACATCGCCAAGATCGAAGCCGCCATCAAGGCCGGCAATTTCAGCGGCAAGGACGAGTACGGCATTCCGATCATCGCGTTGGAGACCGTTGCTCACAACCAGGTGGCCCTCGGCCTCGGCCCGCTTCACACCCAGTACGATTCCAAGCCCTGCGTGGCTTACACCTCGCTGTACGTGGACTCGATGGTTGCCAAGTGGGACTATTGCGAAGGCAAGGTGCTCGACAAGTTGTCGGTGCACTACAACATCGGCCACCTGATGGCCATGGAAGGCGATACCACCGCTCCGAAGGGCAAGTACCTGATCGCCCTGAACAAGCTGGCTATCGACCGCTTCGCTCCGGTTGGTCCGCTGCATCCGCAGAACCACCAGCTGATCGACATTTCCGGCGACAAGATGCAGCTGCTGTACGATATGCCGCTGCCCCTGGGCGAGCCCCACTACGCGGTCTCCATCGCCGTCTCCAAGCTGAAGACCAACGTTCGCTATCCGTTCGGCACCGATTCCCGTACCGAGCAGAAGTCGCCCTTCGCGGTTCGTCCCGGTCAGGAACGCACCGAGAAGAAGCCGGGCAAGGTCGAAGTGTTCGGCACCGTGATCCGGTCGCACATCACCCCGGAAATCATCGAGGCGAACGAGGGTGACGAAGTGACCGTCCACCTCACCAACCTCGAGCGTGCCCAGGACGAGACCCATGGTTTCGCCATCTCCAAGCACAACGGCAACCTCTCCATCGAGCCGGGCAAGACCGCCTCGCTCACCGTCAAGGTCAATAAGGCGGGTGTGTACCCGTACTACTGCACCGAGTTCTGCTCGGCGCTGCACCTTGAAATGGAAGGTTACCTCCTGGTTCAGCCCGCCAATTACAAGGCGGCCGGTGCCAAGGGCAAGGAAGGCCAGGTCTACGGCCAGAAGGACTACGATGCCCGCGTGAAGGCCAACAACGACACCCAGGCCATCATCAACAGCGTCGTGGGCTACATCACCAGCGTGAACTTCAAGGACTTCCCGCAGGTGGTCGCCATGGTCGAAGACGCGACCGAACAGCTGGGCTATGCCGAGCAGAACAAGAAGAAGTCTGAGGAATTCGCCGCCAAGGGCGACTTCAACAGCGCCTTCCTGTGGGCCGAGCAGTGGTTCCAGTATCAGGTCAAGGCCGCCGATATCGGCCTGCGTGCCAAGACCTACCTGGAGCAGAACGGCGCCAAGAAGGTGGAAGCCGCTCCGGCTGCCAAGTAAAGCGTAGCGGGCGATCGGGGTGGGATGTCCCACCCCGGTTTCTCGACAAAATCAGGCGGGGTGGGCTTGCCCGCTCCGCCTTTTTCTTTTCCGAATCCCGGCCGCGGCGCGATCCCCTCCGGCCTTCGGAAAATGAACATTACTTAACCAAAGTCATGGGGGCGGCAGCGCCCGGCCGGTAATTTCCGTCGAAACCAACCTGTAATGGGGGCGGGGCCGGCCTGGTCCTCGGCCTTATCACCCCGAGAGAGGATGAGACATGCTCAAGACCGTCAAGCGGCATCTCCCCGTCATGGCCCTGGCCGCCGCCTTTGGCGCCGTTTCCCTGGCGCCGGCTCTGGCCGCCGATGGCAAGGCTCTTTATGCCGACAAGGGCTGCTCCGCCTGCCACGGCGAAGACGCCAAGACCCCGCTGCAGGAAGGCTTCCCCAAGCTCGCCGGCCAGAAGGCGGACTACATCGTCAACCAGATCAAGGACATCAAGTCCGGCGCCCGCACCAACGGCCAAAGCGTCGAATCCATGAAGCCCATGGTCGAGGAATTGGCCGACGCCGATGCCCAGGCCATCGCCGAGTATTTGGCTTCCCTGGCCGAGCCCGCCGCGGCGCCTGCCGCCGGTCCGGCCTCGCCGGGCAAGACCCTGTTCCTGACCAAGACCTGCGTGGCCTGCCACGGCAAGGAAGGCAAGAAGCCGCTGCCGGGCTATCCCGCCATTGCCGGCCAGGACAAGGCCTATATCATCGCCCAGGCCAGCGACATCCAGACCGGCAAGCGCACCAACGGCAAGTCCAATGCCATGCAGCCGGTCATGCATCTGGTGAATGCCGATGAGCTGGCCCTGGTTGCTGAATACTTGTCCACAGTCAAGTGATCGAGTCGGCGCCTCGGATATGGTGCCGCGTAATACGTTAGACCCTGGAGAAAGACCGATGTTCAAGTTCAAGCACAGCTTGGCCACCCTGGCCGCAGTTTCGGCCCTGCTCGCCGGCGGGGCGGTGTTCGCGGCCGGTGCCGATCATGCCGCACCCGCCAAGGGCAAGTCCCTGGGCGAGGAGGGCTATCAGTGGCATTCTGGCGGTGGCGAGGAAGACGAGGCTCTGCACCTCAAGCCCGATCAGGCCAACGGTAAGGAAGTCTATGAAGTGTGCTCGGCCTGCCATCAGCCGGAAGGCTGGGGCCTCACCGACGGCACCTTCCCGCAGCTGGCCGGTCAGCACCCCAAGGTGGTGATCAAGCAGCTGGCCGACATCCGTGCCCTGAACCGCGACAATCCCACCATGTATCCGTTCGCGCTGCCGTCGCAGATCGGTGGCCCGCAGGCCATTGCCGACGTCGCCGCCTACATGCAGAAGCTGAAGATGAACCCCGATCCCGGCCATGGTGACGGCAAGGATCTGGAGCTGGGCAAGAAGCTGTATGCCGAGAATTGCACCCGCTGCCACGGCGAGGACGGTGCCGGTGACAACGACAAGTTCTATCCGCGGATCCAGGCCCAGCATTACGCCTACCTGCTGCGTCAGTATCAGTGGATCAAGGAAGGCAAGCGCCGCAACGCCAACCCGGACATGATGAAGCAGATTCAGACCTTCACCGACCGCGACACCAAGGCGGTGCTGGACTACGTCTCGCGTCTGAAGCCCCCGGCGAATTTGACCGCGCCCAAGGGCTGGAAAAATCCTGACTTCCAGTAGGATTTTCTGATATAAGGTGGATAATGGGCGGCGTCTGGTTTTTTCGGTCGCCGCCCCCTTCCTCCTGATGTAGCCAACGGGGTTTTTCCATGGCCATGAACAAGTGCAAGAGCAAGCCGGCGCTCGTGCGAATCCTTACCCTGATCGCCATGCTTTTCATCGGCGGGGCCTATTTCTCTCCGATCTGGTGGGTGGCCCTGAAGGCTCCCAATTACCCGGCCGAGACCTTCCCCGACGGCATCCGCATCCACTTCCACGTCAACGGCGTGTTCAACGGCTGCACCAGCCAGGAAAAGCCCAAGGATGCCAAGGAAGCGGCCTGGGGTGATGAAGAGGGCGGTCTGGATTGCGTCCACGAGATGAACGTGATCAACCATTTCATCGGCATGGAGCCCATCGAGATCGGCGCCAAGTACGAGATCAAGGCCGCTCCCTACCTGTTCTCCCTGGTGGCGGTGATGTTGCTGGCCTTTCTGGTCTATAGCGGGCCGTTCTGGTGGGTTCTGCCCATGTCGGGCATCGTCATTCCCGTCGCCTTCGTGGTCGATTATTCGGCCTGGCTGTGGTGGTTCGGGCATAATCTGCGCGCCTGGGCGGCGTTCTCGGTCAAGCCCTTCATGCCCACCGTCTTCGGCGACGGCAAGGTGGCGCAATTCTCCACCTACTCCTATCCTCATTACGGGTTCGGTTTGCTGATGGCGGGCTCAGTCTGTCTGGTGCTGGCGGCATTGCTGCAGCGCAAGGCACTGAAGGATTGATTTGTTTCCGGTGACCGGAGCCGGTCACCGGAGCCCTTCGGCAACCAGGGCGGAGACGAGGGTGATGGGCGTGTGGTTCAAGACCTTTTCCAAGTCTAAACTAAGCTCCCTGGCCATCGTTTTCGCCGCTTCCTCGGTCATGGCGGCAGCGGCCCCCCAGTCCGAGGAGCCCCTGCTTGATTCCGCGCTGCTCCAGGCGCTGATCGACATCACCCCGCCGGGCCAGGTGATCACGCCGCCGCCCGGCCGTTACCGCTCTCATCTGACGATCTCGAAGCCCATCATCCTTGACGGCAAAGGTCAGGTGATTCTGGACGGCGAGGGCACCGGCTCGGTGCTGTGGATCAAGACCGACGGCGCCACCGTGCGCAATCTGCGCTTCACCAATTCCGGGGCCAGCCATAACGAGCAGGATGCCGGCATCCAGGTGCGCGGCAACAACAACCTGATCGAGGACAACCGCATGGACAATGTCCTGTTCGGTTTCAGCCTCGAGCAATCCCAGTACAACACCGTCCGCCGCAACAAGGTGGAGGGCAAGAATGTCAGCCTGGGCCGGCGCGGCGACGGGATCAAGCTGTGGTACTCGCATCACAACCTGATCGAGGCCAACGAGTTCACCAAGGCCCGCGACATCGTCTTCTGGTACTCCACCTACAACCGCTATGTGGGCAACCGCCAGAGCGGCGGGCGCTATGGTTTGCACCTGATGCAGGCCCAGTACAACATCGCCGAGGACAATTATTTCTTCGACAATTCCACCGGCATTTCCATGATGTACGATACCGGAGACGAGCTTCGGAACAACGTCATCGCCAAGGCCATCGGCGCCGCCGGCGTGTGCATTTCCCTGAAGGAAAGCAGCGACGTAGTGATCGAGAACAACGACATCGTCTATTGTTCCCAGGGCATCTCCATCGACGTCGCCCCCTACGAGCCCGGCTCCAAGAACCGCATCGCCAACAACCGCATCGCCTATAACGACATGGGCGTGGCCTTCCTCAACGATTGGAAAGACAACGAGTTCACCGGCAACCTGTTCACCGGCAACATCACCGAGGTGGCGGTCTATGGCGGCGGCAGCGCCAAGCGCAATGTTTGGGACGGCAATCGCTGGGAGGATTACCAGGGCTTCGACCGCGACCATAACGGCGTTGGCGACAAGCCCCATCGGCTGTTCTCCTATGCGGGCCGGGTGTGGATGGATGTGCCCAATACCCGCTTCTTCAAGGGAACACCGCTGCTGGAGGTTCTGGACTTCCTCGACCGCCTGGCACCCTTCTCCGAGCCGGTGCTGATGCTCGAGGACAAGCATCCGCTGGTGGCCGCCGACGACAAGGTCCGGGCCGGCGCCAATCTGCCGCCGCCCGAGGAATTGCTGTCCCGGCCCGAAACCAAGGCACGGCCGGAACTGGTGCCGGCCCACGCAAGCGAGCACGGCGCCGCTCTCCGCGAGCCCCAACGACGCCCCATCGGGAGCAAGGATGATGAGTGATCAAGACCACCCGGATAAGCCCGCGGCCAAAGCGGTGGCCGCGCCTTCCGGCAACAACAAGACGCGGCGCCAGCTCATGCGCTCCATCGCCATGGGGGGGGCGGTGGTGGGGGCCTCGCTGTTCGGCTTCTTTCCGGTGCTGCGCAAGTGGACTCCCCGGCTGCGGCCGCCCGGCGCCATCGCCGAGCGCGATTTCCTGGCCGCCTGCATCAAGTGCGGCCAATGCGTGCAGGTTTGCCCGGTGAAGGCCATCGAGCTGGGCGATCTGGACGAGGGCTTTGGGGTCGGCGTGCCGTTTATTCCGGCCCGTGATCAGGCCTGCGACTTCTCCTGCGATGCCGTGCAATGCGTTCTGGCCTGCCCGACCGGGGCGCTGGCGCATAGCATCAGCAAGAAAGAGGAGGTCCGCATGGGCCTGGCCCGTCTCGACCGGCCCAGCGCCTGTCTGGCCCGCAAGGGTGAGGGCCATAAGGGGCCGGCCCGTCCGGCGCCGTTCAAGGGCGTGCACCGCTATGCCGAGATCGACCGCTGGAAGCCGGTCAAACTGGCCGAGTACAAATACGATCTGGCGGTCTGCGATCTGTGTGTCCGGGAATGCCCGGTGCCCAACGCCATCACCATGGAGCCCATGAGCAATGATCCCGGCGACAGGCGCCGCACTCCGGTGGTGCATCAGGCCTGCGTCGGCTGCGGCATGTGCGAGATGATCTGCCCGACCGAGGCGGCCTCCATCGTCGTCGATATCCGCCGCCAGTGGGGAGATGCGTGATGAAGCTGCTCACCTCCCTCAAGATCATGCTGGGTGCCGCGCCCCAGCGCCCCACCACCTACACTCCCGAGGCCCTGGCCATGCAGGAGGCCAAGCGGCAGGTGAAGGGCGCCGAACGGGCGCGTGAGATCAAGGCCGCCCATGCCACTCACCGCAGCCACAAATGGCGCAACATCCGCTGGGCGACCCTGATCGCCGTCAACATGATCTTCGTGCTGTCATTCCGCTTCGACGTGCAATTGGTGGAAGGGGCGTTGACGGCATCAAGGGTCATCGGCTTTCACTTCGCCGATCTGAACTCCGCCCTGCAGGTGATGCTGGCCTACAAGGTCATCCTGGTCAATCTGGTGATCGGCACCGGCACGGTGCTGTTCCTGTGGTGGCTGCTGGGGGGGCGCACCTTCTGCTCGTGGACCTGCCCCTACCATCTGCTGGCCGAGATCGCCGAGAAGATCCATCTGGCCCTGGCCAAGCGCAAGATGGTGGTGGATTACCCGCTGCATCGCGGTGCCCGCACCGTGCTTTACGTGGTCTTCGCCCTGCTGGCGGTGATCAGCGGCTATACGGTCTTTGAATCCATTTCCCCCACCGGTATCGTCTCGCGCGCCCTGATCTACGGCCCCGGCCTGGCCATGGTCTGGGTGCTGGGCCTCCTGGCCTACGAGATCATCTTCATCCGGCGCATGTGGTGCCGCTATATCTGCCCCATCGGCCTGACCTATGGCTTTGTCGGCGCGGTCTCGCCGGTGCGGGTCACCTACAACATGGAAAACTGCCTGCACGAAGGCGATTGCCGCAAGGTATGCTTGGTGCCCCATGTGCTGGAAGTGACCAAGAAGACCTATGCCGAGGATGTCAACGTGCCCATCGGCTCCGATTGCACCCGCTGCGGCCTGTGCATCGACGCCTGTCCCACCGGCTCCCTCAAGTTCGAGGTCCGGGGGCTGAAGAAATTGCTGTGAGACCCGACGCCCCATGATCACCTTCGACAACGTTTCCAAGATCTTCAAGCGCCACAAGGTGCTGGACGGCGTCAGCCTTGCCATCGACAAGGGCGAGCGGGTGGCTCTGGTCGGCTCCAACGGCGCCGGCAAGACCACCCTGATCCGCTGCCTGCTGGGCGAGTACCTGCATGAGGGGGCGGTGACCGTCAACGGACTGGCGCCCCGGGCCAATCGCAAGGCGGTGCTGGCCCGTGTGGGATTCGTGCCGCAGATTCCGCCGCCCCTGAAGATGCCGGTGGGCGAACTGGTCAATTTCTCGGCCGCCGTCTGCAACTCGGACCCGAACCGCATCATCGCCATGGTGCGGGAACTGGGCCTGGATTGGGACATGGTCCGCGGGCGGCCCTTCGTCAAACTGTCGGGCGGCATGAAGCAGAAAATGCTGATCGGCATCGCCCTGGGACGCGATTCCGATCTGCTGATCATGGACGAGCCCGCCGCCAATCTGGACCCTGAGGCTCGGCACATCTTCTTTGGCCTGCTGCACGAGCGCAAGGACAACGCCGTCATGCTGATCACCAGCCATCGTCTCGACGAGGTGGCGTCCCTGGTCAACCGGGTGGTGGAGATGGACCAGGGCAAGGTGGCGCTGGACGATCGCGTCGCCGACGACGTGGACATGAATGCCCGCCTGGACTGCATCGTCCGCCTGACCCGGCCCGAGCCGGCCTTCGCCCGCGCCATGGGCGATTGGAGCTTTGGCGCCGAGGACGATGGAATCACCTGGAAGGGCGCGGTCAACGGCCCCGACCGGCTGCGCTTCCTGGGGGTGCTGGCCCGCTACGCCGGTCTGGTGGCCGGCATCGAGATGAAGTAGGAGGATTGCATGTGCGATCACCAGATGAGCCGCCGCCGCTTCGTCGCCCTGGTGCCGGGCATGGTCCTGGCGGTTTCCGCCTGCGGCCAGTCGGCCAGCGGCCCGGCCGAGATCAAGTGGGGCCGCGAGACCTGTGATTATTGCGGCATGATCATCGACGATCCGCGCTTCGCCGCGCAGGTCCGTGGCGGTCCCAAGGGCAAGGTCTTCAAGTTCGACGATCTCGGCGATGCGGTGCTGTTCCTGGCCAAGCAGAGCTGGGCCGACGATCCCGCCACCGAATTCTGGGTGGGAAGCATGGAGAGCGAAAAGTGGCTCGACGGCCGCAAGGCCTTCTACGTGGACGGCCAGCACACGCCCATGGCCCACGGCTATGGCGCCGTTGCCGGAGCACGGGCCGGCGCCGTCGAGTATGCCGCCATGAAGAATGCGGTGCTGGCCAAGGGCTCCACCAGCCGCTGCGAGCCTTCGGAAACCCCCTCAACCGCCCAGGCGAGTGACGGCTGATGAATGCCCTTTACCTGACCGCCCGGCTCGATATCGCCGAATCCCTGCGATCGCGCTGGTTCATGTTCTACTCCATCGTCTTCGGCGGCATCGTGGTGCTGCTGTTCGTGTTCGGCCTGACCGAATCCCGCGTTCTGGGCTTTACCGGCCTGTCGCGGCTGCTGGTGACCTATATCCAGCTTTGCGTCGCCATCCTGCCGGTGTTCATCCTGATCACCACCGTGCGCTCGGTGGCGGGGGATCGCGACGCCGGCGTATTCGAGTACATGCTGTCCCTGCCGGTGCCGCTGGCGGCGTGGTTCTGGGGCAAGATGATCGGCCGTTTCGTGGTGGTGTTCCTGCCCGTTTTCGGAGCCATGGCGGTGGCGGCGCTCTATGCCCTGGCCCGCGGCATCGGCGTGGATTGGAGTCTGTTCCTGCTCTATACCGCCCTGCTGGTGGCCCTGGC
>JACQAD010000231.1 GCA_016195125.1 Magnetospirillum sp. | reverse complement strand
ATGTGCTGGTCGCCAATTCAGGGGCGGCCACCGTCTCCACCCTGCTCAACAGCACCGCGCAGGCGTCACTGATCGGCGGTACCGGCAACGATACCTATGTCATCCACAACGCCCTGGACAAGATCGTCGAGAATTCCGGGGGCGGCACCGACAGCGTACAGACCGATCTGTCCATGATCACCTTGCCGGACAATGTCGAGAGCCTGACCTATACCGGCAGCGGCAGTGCCAGCGTCTTCATCGCCAATGGCAGCCATACCCTGGCGGCCACCAATATCAGCACCTTCCAGATGGAGAATTCGGTCCTCGCCACCCAGAATGTCCTGACCTTGTCCAACCCGGCCAGCAACGCCAGCGTGTTCGGCACCACCCGGATCGACGACACCCTCAATCTGGCCACCGGCAGCAATTCCGTCACGGTCAGCGGCGTCGACAGCATCATCGGCGGCACCGGCGCCGATACCATTACCGTCAATTCCGGCTCCGTCACCTTCTCGGGCGGCGGCGGGGCCGACGTCATCAAGCTCAATTCCGGGACCGACGTCATCCATTATGGCGCCACCAGCGAAATCGGCGGCGGCGCCACCATCAACAACTTCACCCACCTGACCGACAAGATCGACTTCACCGGCAGCGCCTTCGGCAGCCTCGGCGCGGGTAATCTGGCGGAAGCCCTGGGAACCGATTCCGGCGGCCATGCCGTCACCGGCAGCCATTTCGTCTATGATGGCGCAAGCGGCACCCTTTATTTCAACTCGGCCGCCGACAATATCACCGCCCATTCCACCGCAATCGCCACCATCCACAGCGACAGCGGCGCCACCTCGGCCAATCTCAGCGCCGCCGACATCCATATTTCCTGAGACTTTCGAGACGCGGAACGCCCGGCGGGTCAATGACCTGCCGGGCGTTTCATAACCGCCTGCCGCGGGTCAGCCTTCGGCGGCGATACCGTCGAGGGCACCGAGATTGCGCTCGAAGATGTTGGGGGCGATCTCGGTGACCGAGCCGCCGCGCTTGAATTCGGCCACCACGCGGCTGGCGGTTTCCGGGGTGATGCCCAGCAGGGCGCCGATATCGTCGCGGCCGAACAGGCGGCAATGCCTGGCACTCTCAGGGGCCAGCAGAAGGAACAGCCGCGCCACCCGCTGACGGGCGCTTCCGGTTGACAATTCACGGGTGCATTCGTGAGAGCGCTGCACGGCCTCGTGCCACTTCTTCATGAGCTGGCGATGCAGCTTGGGGGTCAGTCGGGCGACCACATCGCGGGGAATGCGGCAGACCTTGGCCGGAGCCAGGGCCACCGCCGCGTGCTCGTAGCTATCGGCCACAATCGCCTCCAGACCGGCCACGTCGCCCTGTCCCAGCAGACTGACGATGCGATGATTGCCGTCGGGCAGGTATTGCTCGAGCTTGAACAGCCCCTCGCGCACGGTGAAGACATGACCGGCGGCCTGACCGGGCTGATAGAGGGCGGCGCCGACCGGCAGCCACAGATCCTCGATGGGCAAATGGATGATCCCGAAATCATCGCCCTTCAAATCGGCGAACAGAACCAGATCGCGGATGGAGCATTGCTCGCACGAGGCCAACCCATGCCATGCCGCTTCGATCTCGTTGTCACGCATGAGGTGTCAGACACAGTTGCGACGGGGGCTCCCAGGATACGCCCCGCCACCTCCGAGACAAGACGGAAGATGCGCCCCGCCTATGGCTTGATGTTAAAGGTCTTGTCGGCCTCGGTCAGTTCCAGCAAGCGCAATACCGCCGAGCGCGGCTTTGCCAGACACATGGCCGTGCCGTGGGTGTCCAATTCCTCCTTGGCGATATAAAGCAGGCCAAGCCCGACCGAATCCATGTGGCTGAGGGACGAGAGGTCGAAGATCACCCGTCCCTTCTCCACGTCCGACAATTCGCCCAGCAGCGTGCTGAACTCCTCGTTGGCGGCGAAATTGAGCTGGCCTTCCAGCGCGACGGTGACAGCCTGACCGTCATTGGCCATACGATATAACATGGCGTTATCCTCCACGGATGGCTGGTGCCGGATTCCTATTGGCGCACGCGGACCAGGAAATTGTCGGTTTCACCGGTCAGGGTATCGACCACGCCGGTCAGACTCTTGGCGCTCCAGATCACCCGAACCGTGCCGGCGCAGGTCATGGCCGAGGCCCGCGATAATTCACCGACGCTGGCCGAAACCATTTCCGCCTGCTTGGCGACCTCGTCGATATCGCCGGCGATCTCGCGGGTGGCGGCTTCCTGTTCCTGCACGGCGCTGGCGATGGCCGAGGAAACCTCGTCCAGCGAGCGGATGATATCGACGACGCTGGTGATACTGGACGCCATGCCGCGTGACGATTCCTGCACGTCATTGACCTGACGGGCGATCTCCTCGGTGGCCCGCGCCGTCTGGTTGGCCAGGTTCTTGACCTCGTTGGCGACCACGGCGAAGCCCTTGCCCGCCTCACCGGCCCGCGCCGCCTCGATGGTGGCGTTGAGCGCCAGCAGGTTGGTCTGGGCGGCGATATCGTTGATCAGCTTGACCACCTCACCGATGGCTTGCACCGAATTGGCCAGCCCCCCCATCTGCTGGGCGGTGTCGTTGACGTCTTCCACCGTCTTCTGAGCGATCTCGGTAGAGTGGGTCACTTGCCGGGCGATCTCGTTGACGGCGATGGCCAGCTGGCGGGTGGCGGCGGCGGCACCGGCGGCGCGTTCGGTGGTGATACGCACCGCCTCGCCCACGTCGAGCGAGCGCGAACCGCTGCGTTCGGAACGGCCGGCCATGCCCTGGGCGGTCTGGCGGATGCCGCCGGTGGCCTTGTCCACCTCGGCGACCTTGGTCTTGACCGAGGCCTCGAAATCGTTGGCGAGAGCCAGCAGCGCGGCGGCCTTTTCGGCTTCCGCCCGGCGGTGGTCCTCTTCCTGGGCGCTTCTGAGGGTGTCGGCCTCGACCATGGCGTCGTGGAAAACCTGGACGGCACGGGCCATTTCTCCCACCTCGTCACGGCGCTCCTGGGCGGGAATGGCGGAATCCTTGTCGCCACCGGCCAGAGCCTTCATCACCTTGGCGATGGAGCTGATGGGATGTTCGATGGAGCGGCCGATCCACAGGCCGATCGCCAGAATCAGAATAAAGCCGCCGATCATGACCGATTGCAGCACCAGCTGAGCCCGGGCCGCCACCGCCTCCGCCTGGGTCTCGGCGGCCAGGGCGGCATTACGGGCGTCCTTGATCATGGACTCGATGACGCCTTCCAGCCATTCACGGTGGACCTGGATCATCACGTTTTCCAGCTGGGCCACGTTGTCGATGCCGGCGGCAGCGGCCTGGAAGTCCTGGTTATAGCGGCCCAGCCGCTCATTGATGGCGGCACGGTCGGCGCCGGCCAGCGGCGCCGAGGCCAGGGCCTTGCCGAAGCTGGCCACCAGACTTTCCATATCGGCGCGGTCGCGAGCGTCGCGACGCAGCAGGAAATTCTTTTCGGATCGCCGCATCTGCAGCACCAGCACGGTCAGTTCGGGCAGATCACGGGCCTTGAGGATCTGCTCGATCTCGATGGCCGAGTTCCGCAATGCCCCCAGCCAGCCCTGCTGATCGGTAAAACCGACCTTGCGCTGGATCTGCACCAGATCGGTGAAGGCCTGCCCGTATTTGGCGGTTCCGCCCTTGACCTTGCCGATGAGATCACGCCGCGGCGGACCATCGCCGGGCAGAATTGTCAACATCTTGTCCAGGGCCGTCTGGGCCTCGGCCACCTGACGCACCTGCTTGGTGACGGAATCCTCGTCGTGGCGCAGGAGAAAATTCTTTTCCTGCCGACGGGCCTGCAGCAAGGCGACATCCACCTGGGTGGACAAGGTCATGACGAGGCGGAAACTCTCGGCCTCGCGTCTGGCGGCGTCTTCCTCCCCCTGGGCGCGCCACAGCAATAATGAGGCCGACAGGAAAATGGCGCCGGCCATCAGGACCAGCGAGCCAATCTGAAACCTTAATGGCAATCGAGAGAGAAGCCGTTCCATGACGCCCCCTTGCCGGGCCAGGCCCGTCTATCCATAGGTATAAAACTTTATCCTTAGGATATAGACAGAGCAACCAATGAATGGAACAGCAAGGGGGAATATATACACCTGATCCGTGGACCCTCCCATGCGGGATCAGCGCCCGGAACAGCCGCAAGAGGGGCGACACTCCCCGCCGGCCGAGGTTTTCGGCCGATCCAGCACAGTCAGCGCCTTGGCCCCCAGCATGAACCCGCCCACGAACCACAGGCTGGCGGGATGAAGCAGGGCGACGGCCATGGCGGGAGCCGGACACATGCCGGCCAGTCCCCAGCCGGCCCCGAAAATCACCGCCCCGCCCAGCAGGCGCCCATCGATACGCGAGGGCGGAGGCGAAGGCATCTCGGCCACCAGCAGAGCGGCGCCGCGACGGCGGACCAGCCAATGCCCCAAGGCGGCCAGAATCACCGCTCCCGCCATGGTGGCGGCCAGACTGGGATCCCAGGTACCGCCGAAATCGAGAAAGCCGATCACCTTGGCCGGTGACGTCATGCGCGACAGGGCCAGACCGGCGCCAAAAACGGTTCCACACATCAGAAAGACCAGGGAGCGGATCATGCTCATGGTGCGGGAACTCCCACCAGGGCGACCATGACGGCGCCGATGCCGATGAACAGAAGGGTGGCGACCACGGAACGGGGCGACAGGCGCGCGATGCCGCAGACCGAATGGCCGCTGGTGCAGCCATTGGCCAGACGGGCGCCGATGCCGGTCAGCAGGCCGGCGGCCACCAGCCGGCCGGGCGAGGCGAAGGCCTGCTCCGGCGGCAGGGAGACCAAGGCGTTGACGATCAACGCCCCCAAGGGCAGGCCCAGCAGGAACAAGACGGCCTCCCAGCGGCCGGCCATGGCCTTGGTCACCAATCCGCTGATTCCGGCCACCTGCCCCAGGGCGACCATCAGCCCCGAAGCGGCCAGGCCGATCAGCATGCCGCCGGCCAGGGCCAACGCCCAATCCGCCGGACTCAACGCGACGATGTTCATATCCCTACTCCGCGGCGCTCTTCAGGGCGGCGAACTGGTCAAAGGCTTCCAGCGCCAGGGCGCCGTACATCAGCGACGGCCCGCCGCCCATATAGACGGACATGGCGATGCTTTCCATCACCTCGTCACGGGTGCCGCCCAATTCCACCACCGCCTTGGCGTGGAAAGCCAGGCAGCCGTCGCAGCGCGCCGCGATGCCCAGCGACAGGGCGATCAGTTCCTTGGTCTTGGCGTCCAGGGCGCCTGCAGCGGTGGCCGCCTTGGCCATGGCCGAAAAGCCCTTCATCACCTCGGGAACGCCGCCGCGCACCTGGCCGACCATCTTCGACAGGCCATTGGCCAGTTCATTCCAATCCTTAAGCATCATTCACCTCACCCGCCGTAACGCCAGTAAATTTAGATTATGCTAATATAGTGTGATTGCCATCTCGGTAAAAGAGCATTCCTGCATGGCTGGGCCGCAATTGCGCCGGGGCCTCGGCGGCGGATGATGGGGGTAGACTGAGCCCCGTCCAAGGATTTCAACGCCTCGCGAGATTGGGAGTTATCCCATGAACGAAATCAAGGCCATGCCACCGGCGGCGCCCCGTCACGATTCAGCGTCCTCGGCCCCCTTCCCCATCTTCACCGAAAGCGCCGACCGCCTGATGCACGCCGTGCAGGGACGGATGACCAACGGCCTGTCCCCCGCCTCCATGATTCTGGCCTATCTGGACTGGCTGGTGCATCTGTCCAATTCGCCGGGCAAGCTGGGCGAATTGGCCCAGAACGCCGCCGCCAAGAGCCTGCCGTTGATGCGCTATGCCGGCGCCTCCCTGGCCGGCACCCGCGATCTCGATCCCTATATCGAGCCCTTGGCCCAGGATTCCCGCTTCGCCAGCCCCCAATGGCAGCGCTTTCCCTTCGATGTGATGAGCCAATCCTTCTTGTTCGCCGAGCAATGGTGGCACTACGCCACCACCGGCATCAGGGGGGTCTCGCGCCATCACGAGGCGGTGGTCGAGTTTGCGGCCCGCCAATTGCTCGACATGGTGTCGCCTTCCAACTTCCTGGTCACCAATCCCGATGTGCTGAAAGCGACGATGGAGCAGGGCGGCCAGAATCTGCTCAAGGGCTTCGAGAATCTGATGGACACTCTGCAGCACCGATTGAGCGGTGCCGAGCCCAGGAAGGTCGATAGCGGCTTCGTGGTCGGCCGCGACGTGGCCTGCACGCCGGGCAAGGTGGTGATGCGCAACCGACTGGCCGAACTGATCCAGTACAGCCCCACCACCGAGACCGTCCATGCCGAGCCCATCCTGATCGTCCCGGCCTGGATCATGAAATATTACATTCTCGACCTGTCGCCGGCCAATTCCATGGTGCGCTGGCTGGTGTCCCAGGGGCATACCGTCTTCATGCTGTCGTGGAAGAATCCAGACGCCGAGGATCGCGACCTGGCCATTCATGATTACCGCCGCCTGGGCATCATGGCGGCCATCGAGGCCATTTCCGCCATCATCCCCGGTCGCAATATCCACACCGCCGGCTATTGCCTGGGAGGCACCTTGCTGTCGCTGACCGCAGCCGCCATGGCCCGCGACGGCGACCATCGCCTGGCCAGCGTCACCTTGCTGGCCGCCCAAACCGATTTCGAGGATGCGGGCGAGATCCTGCTGTTCATCGACGAAAGCCAGGTCACCTATCTGGAAGACATGATGTGGGATCAGGGCTATCTGGACACCAAGCAGATGGCCGGAGCCTTCCAGTTGCTGCGCTCCAACGACCTGATCTGGTCGCAGGTGGTGCGCCGCTACCTGCTGGGCGAGACCGATCAGGCCAACGACCTGATGGCCTGGAATTCCGACGCCACCCGCATGCCCTACCGCATGCACACCGAATATCTGCGCCGCCTGTTCCTGCGCAACGAACTGGCCAAGGGCCGCTATGAAGTGGATGGCCGCGCCGTGGCGCTCACCGATATCCGCGCCCCCATTTGCGCCGTCGGCACCACCAAGGATCACGTGGCGCCCTGGCAGTCGGTCTATAAGATCGGCATCCTCACCGACACCGACGTGACCTTCATCTTGTGCAATGGCGGCCATAATGCCGGCATCGTCTCCGAGCCCGGTCACCGGCACCGTTCGTATCAGATCAGCACCCACAAGGATCTGGACCGCTATGTGGACCCGGATAGCTGGGCTCTGATCACCCCCCGGCGCGAGGGATCGTGGTGGGAGGCCTGGGAAGCCTGGCTGGTCGAACGCGGCTCGAAGGAGCGGCTGCCGCCACCGCCCATGGGCGATGGCGAATCCGGTTACGCGCCGCTGATGGACGCCCCCGGCTCCTACGTCCTGATGCAATAAGGTTGTTGACTTTTTGTTCTGTTCTTTTCATGCTTTGTTTCCATGACAGGAGGCAAAGATGGATGATTCGTGGAATACCGCCGCCCGCGAGATGCTGAGCTATTTCGGCCCCTCCGCCGTCACCGTCGCCGCCCAGCGCGCCGATGACATGGCCCGGCGCGGGGACTGGCGGGCGGTGGATCTGGCCATGCTGCTTCTGAACCGGGTGGAGCATCTCAGCCGGGCCAGGGCCTGAGGCATGGCCCGCCCCTCTCCTCCGGCCGAGACCGCCGAGATCACCGCGCTGCGCGCCCTGGCCTGGGTAGTCAGCGACGAGGACCGGGCCATGCGCTTCCTGGCGCTGACCGGTTGCGATGCCGAGACTCTCCGCAAACGGGCCGGCGAGGCCGATGTGCTGGGCGCGGTGCTGGATTTCCTGCTGGAAGATGAATCCTCGCTGCTGGCCTTCGCCGACAGCGTCGACCTGCCGGCCCAGGCCGTAGCCATGGCCCGCATCGCCCTTCCCGGCGCCATGCCGCGCTGAAGTCCCATACCAAATCCCGGTGATCGCTGCCGATCACCGGGACGCCCCTGTATGTCTGTACGGTATCTCAGGCGCCGGGCGCCGCCGGTGGCGGCTTGGCTCCCGCGCCATAAGGCGCGCGGCCCCTTGGGCCCAACCATGTCCCGATGAGTCGGTCTCATCGGGACATGGTATCAGGCCTTGAACAGCCAGCCGCGCAAAAGCCGCGTTGCCTGGGGCATGAAGACATAGGTCATCAGCAACACCTGGGCGGTGACGAAGAACAGCGCCTTCAGCCACAAAGGAAACCCGGCCAGCAGCGAGCCGAACAGCAGGTTCAGGCTCATGACCACGCCATAGGCGACCACGGTGACCACCAGGGCCATCTTGTGGGGCGAGGGCCGGATCTGGGCGGGCACTTCCGGCAGGTCGAACCAGAATTCCAGGCCGGTGACCCGCTTGACCTCGTGCTCGCCCTCGACCATGCCGTCCAGTTCCAGCAACAGCCTGGCCCGCTCCTCGGATTTCTCGAAGGCGTGGCATTGCTCCCAGGATGAAAAGCGATAGATGGTGACATAGGCATACTCGGTGGCCGCCGCCGGGCGCAGGACGTTGACGCCCTGATAGCCAGGCCAGTGGGAGACCGCCGCCGTCACCCGCGAGACCCAGGCCTCGTAATCGGCCTCGCGTCCGGGCACCGCCTTGCGGGCGATACTGACCGTCACCGGCCCGCCGAGATCGTTGCTCATGATGTTTCCTTATCCGCCAGGGACCATCCCCTATCTGGCAGTTGAAATTCAGCCTGTCCAGGGACCACAATGCCAGCGGCCGGTTGGCCTGGACAGGAACGGATATCCCTTATGCAGATCTGGACTCGGCTTGCACTGGCGGCGGTACTGGCGTCAAGCGGTACCCTGGAAGCGCAGGCTTCGGAATCCAAGGCGGCAACCATTGCCACCGGCCCCATCGTCGCGCCGGTGCCGGTGGAATCCTTCGCCCTGGTCGACCGCGCGCCGGTGCGCAACGGCTATGGCCTGTTCTCCATCGAGGCCACCAATCTGCTGCCGGCACCGCGCAAGCGCGAAAGCTTCACCCCCACCGAGGACGAGCATTACTACAACCTGCGCCGCACCGTGGACCGCTTCCTTCAGCGCAAGGAGATCCCCCGGGGCTGGAGCAAATCCAATGAAGGCACCTTCTCGTTCAAGAACGAGCTGGACCGCTTCCGCGCCATCGACGGTATCGCCTATGCCATCGAGGGAGAGTTGGTGGTTCGCGGAACCTCGCCCATACCCGCCGGCGTAACCCTGGCGGCTCCCGCCCCGCCCGAAGGCGTGGTGCTGCGCTATTCCCTCGGCATGATGGTCGCCGATCAGCCCTTGCTGATGAAGGAGGGCATTCTGGACGGCACCACCCGCAAGGTCGGCTGGATGCTGTCGCTCCGGCCCAGCGGCGCCGATGCCGCCATTCCGGTACGCGCCGTCTTCGCCGTGCGGGCCGAGGGCGGCGACGAGGCGACCCAGCGGGCCACCCTGGCCGGAATCACCGCCACCCTCAATTCCTCCAGCGACGGTCGCGCCGCCATGGCCGAGCGGAACAACGACGCCGCCGAATGGCTGAAGCCCATGCAGACCTTCATCCGTCCCGATCAGGTGGCCGGCAAGGGCGGCGGCGGCGGGCATGGCGGCAAGGAGGAAAAGGGCAAGGAAGAGAAGAAGGAAAAGAAGGGCGGACACTGATCACGATGGATACCGAGGAAAAGCCCCGGCGCCGCGCCAAGCGCCCTCCTCGTCCGACCAGAACGGACCCGCCCGAGCATTGCAAGGTCAAGGACCGCTGCCGCCGGGCCAGGGCGCAATTATGCCTCGATTGCGGCGCCGATCAGCCTCAACGACAATCCGACGCCGAACCCAGGCTCAATCCGCCCCCGCCACCTTGTCGATCTGACCCACAATGAAGCCCACGACGATCAGCACGAAGGGCAGCAGGAACAAGATCCAGACGAAGGCGTGAACCAGACGGTCCCGAACCGGGTCGTCAATGCGCCCGAGATCGGGGCCGGCGGCCGGCGCCAAGGCCCGCGAGGCCTGGATTCGCGGACGCAGAAACAGCCAATAGGCACCAGCCAGGGCGGCGCAGGCCAGCACCGTCACTCCGACGATGCGAGATCCGATCTCCGCCGCCCGGTCCAGACGCACCCCCATGACCATCAGCCAGACCGGAGCGGTCAAGCCGGCCCCGGCCGGCAGGAGCACGGCGCAGATGCTGGCGAAGATGCCCAGGGGCGAAGCGGGGAAGCGCATGAATAACCTCGTTGGATCGAATTGAGCCGTGACCCTAGTGCTCCGCTCCAAAAATTCATACCCCGAATTTCCGGGCCGGCGGGCCACCAGCTAATTGAATTATGTGGCGATTTCGGAATTGGCGGTACATCGCTGATTTCAGTCCCGTCACCCTAACAGCCGCGACTGACATTTGCGTGACAAGGGGACGCCCTTATATTGAGCGGATCGTAACCAGACGCGTGGCGCCATGACCGAAGCAAGACAAAGCCGCAATCCCATCGTCTCCGCATTGCTGGTACCGCTGGCGGTACTGGTGATGCTGGTCGAGGAATATCTGTGGCGCGGACTCAAATCCCTGATGGCCCGGCTGGGACGTCTGCCGGTAATCGCCCGTGTCGAGACCCACATCCAGGCCTTGCCGCCCCGCTGGGCCGCCGCCATCTTCCTGATCCCCGGCATCGTCTTGTTCCCCTTCAAACTGGCCGCCCTGTGGGCCATGGCCAACGGCCATCTGCTGTGGGGATTGCT